>JANMYN010000172.1:0-13923 GCA_031382195.1 Betaproteobacteria bacterium | reverse complement strand
CCCGATCATCCTGATCGTATTTCTGCTGCGTTCCTTCCTGGTTGAACCGTTCAAGATTCCATCGGGTTCGATGATCCCGACGCTGCTCGTCGGCGATTTTATCCTGGTCAACAAATTTACCTACGGCATCAGAGTGCCGGTGGTGAACAAAAAGATCATCGACATCAATCTGCCCGAGCGCGGGGAAGTCATGGTGTTCCGCTATCCCGAGAATCCGACGCTCGATTACATCAAGCGGGTTGTCGGAACGCCCGGGGATCGGGTCGAATACCGCAATAAGCGCCTGACCATCAACGGGCAACTGATCCAGGTGGACCAGTTCGAAGACTACCAGTACGTCGACGGCGGACTTAACTTCGTAAACTCGGCGCGATTCTGGGAAACACTCGGCACGCACCGGCATACGATCATCATCAATCCAGAGGCGCCAGCCCTGCAACTGGCAGGCGTCAAGCAGTTTCCCCAACGCGAGAACTGCGTTTACAATGAAAGGGATTTCAATTGCCTGGTACCGCCCGGACACTATTTCATGATGGGTGATAACCGCGATTCGAGTTCCGACAGCCGCTACTGGGGCTTTGTGCCCGAACAGAACATCGTCGGCAAGGCCTTCCTGGTCTGGTGGAATTTCAGTGAACTTAAGCGCATCGGCAACCGTATCAATTAGCGGGAGTGAACATGAATCGTCAACGCGGCGTGACTTTCGTCGGCATGGTATTCATCGCCGGTCTGATTGTCTTTGCGGCCATTATCGGACTCAAGCTCATACCGGCGTACATCGAATACGCCACCGTGGTAAATCACTTGCGGGAAATTGCGCGTTCGCCGGATGCCCGCGGCGCATCTCCGAGGGACATCCAGACCATGTTCAGCAAGCGCGCGCAAATCGATGCGATCGAAGTGGTCAAGGGAGCCGATATTGAAGTCGAGAAGGAGGGCGATCAGGTTGTCCTGAGGGCGGCTTACTCGACCAAGATCAAGCTATTCGGGAATCTGAACGCCTGCATCGATTTTGTCGCCAGCAGCGGGAATTGACGTTCTACCCAACATCCTTTCCATGCCTGAGGGGCCGATCGAACGCCGGTTGAGCTACCGGTTCAGCAATGCGGCGCTGCTGCTCCAGGCGCTGACTCATCGAAGCCACGGTGTGCCGCACAACGAACGCCTCGAATTCCTCGGCGACGGGCTGCTGAATTTCGTCATTGCGCGTCTGCTGTTCCAACAGTTCACCACATTGCCCGAGGGCGACCTGTCGCGCTTGCGTGCGGGCCTCGTCAACCAGCAAGCGCTGGCGGAGCTGGCGGCTTCGTTGTCGCTCGGCGATTACTTGCGACTTGGCGAAGGGGAACTCAAGAGCGGCGGATTTCGCCGACCCTCCATACTGGCCGACGCATTCGAAGCCTTGATCGGCGCCATTTGCCTCGACGGCGGTTTTGCGGCCGCAGAGAAAGTCCTGACGGAACTCTACGGACCGCTGCTCGCCGCCATCGATCCGCATGCCTCCGACAACAAGGATCCCAAGACGCGCCTGCAAGAATATTTGCAGGGAAAACGCCTGGCATTGCCCCAGTATTCGATAGTCTCGGTGGACGGTGAGGCCCATGAACAGCACTTTCGCGTGGAGTGCGCGATACCGGAACTGGCCATACGCTCGTCGGGCGAAGGCTCGAACCGGCGGGCTGCAGAGCAAGAGGCGGCCCGAAGCGCCTACGCACTGGCGCTCGCGCGCAAGTGAAAGCTGCCCCTCATCGCAGCGGGCGCATCGCCATCGTTGGCAGGCCGAACGTCGGCAAGTCAACCCTGCTCAATCGCATGGTCGGCATGAAAATCAGCATTACATCGAATCGCCCGCAGACCACGCGCCATCGTTTGAACGCCATCGTGACCGAGGCGGACGCGCAGATGGTGCTGGTGGACACACCGGGATTCCAGACCGAGCACGGCGGCGAATTGAACCGACTGATGAATCGCACGGTCTCGGAGAGCCTTGACGGCGTGGATATCGTTCTGTTCGTGATCGAAGCCATGAGGTTCGGCCGTGAAGACCGCAAGCTGCTCCCGCTGCTGCCCAACGACATTCCGGTATTCCTGATCGTCAACAAGATCGACAAATTCGCCGACAAGGCAGTCCTGCTTCCCTTCATCGCGGACACGAGCAAGGCGTTCGCATTTGCGGAAATCGTGCCAGTTAGCGCAGCAAAGGGTACGCAGGTTTCCCATCTACGCAAGATTCTGAAGCCTTACCTTCCGGAAGGTCCCCCGCAACATGAAGAGGACGAGGTCACGGACCGTCCGGAGCGGTTTCTTGCCGCGGAACTGGTGCGGGAAAAACTCTTCCGCCTGCTCGGTGAGGAACTGCCCTATGCGGCAACGGTGATGGTGGAAAAATTCGAATTGCAGGGACAACTGCGGCACATTCACATTGCGATTATTGTCGACAAGCCCAATCACAAGGCCATGGTGATCGGCAAGGGCGGCGAAAAACTCAAGCAGATCGGTACCCAGGCTCGTATCGACATGGAGAAATTGTTCGGTGGAAAAGTGTTCCTCGAACTCTGGGTGCAGGTCAAAAGGGGCTGGGCGGACAGCCTCAAGGCACTGAAGAGCCTTGGCTACGAATAACGCCGGCGCTGCCAGCGCCACGGGCGACAGACAAAGGCGGGATGCGCAACCGGCATTCGTATTGCATACCTACCCGTATCGCGAGACCAGTCTTGTGGTGGAAACGTTTACACGCAGCTTCGGGCGGGTTGGGCTGGTGGCACGTGGCGCGCGCCGGCCGAAATCAGCCTTGCGAGGCCTGATGATGGCGTTCCAGCCGTTGCTTCTGTCCTGGGCTGGAAAATCGGAACTGCGAACGTTGCACAAAGCAGAGTGGCAAGGCGGCATTCCGCAGCTGCGCGGACTCGGATTGATGTGCGGTTTCTACCTGAACGAATTGCTGATGAAGTTCCTGGCCCGGGAAGACCCGCACGAAATGCTATTCGATCTTTACCAGGATGCGATCGCTGCGCTTGCCCGGGAGCCCGAACCAGCATGTGTACTGAGGCGTTTCGAAAAGCACTTGCTGAAGGAAATGGGCTACGCGCTCATTCTCGATCGTGAAGCCGAATCCGGCAGACCTATCGATCCCGGCAAACGCTACACTTATGTCGTCGAGCGTGGTCCTGTGTTGCTCGATCACGGCATGGACGCGCAGGTCGAAATTTCAGGCCAGACGCTCATCGAACTTGAGCGAGACAGTTTCTCCGATGCGGCGACCCTGGCGCAGAGCAAACTACTCATGCGCTTCCTGGTGAATCACTACCTCGGCGATCAGCAGCTGCACACTCGCCAGCTGCTTCGAGAAATGCAACAGATATGACCAGACTCAGCGTCAACGTCAATAAAGTTGCGCTGTTGCGCAATTCACGCCCGCTCGACATCCCGAGCGTGGAGCACGTTGCCCGCCTTGCCCTCGACGCGGGCGCGCATGGCATCACCGTTCACCCGCGTCCGGATGCGCGCCACATTCGCGACAGCGACATAGGCGTATTGCTGAAACTGGTTCGTAGCCGCAGGGTCGAGTTCAATATAGAGGGCAATCCTTTTCATCAGCTCTTGGACGTTGTGCGCGCGGCACCCCCCGACCAGTGCACACTGGTTCCAGACGATCCGGGAGCGGCCACGTCGGATCACGGTTGGGATCTGGAGCGTGACGGAACCAGGCTCCGACCTATTATCGCGGAGCTCAGGGACATGGGTGTCCGGGTCAGCCTGTTCATGGATGCAGACGAGAACGCCATGGCGGCCGCGCGCGAGGTTGGTGCAGATCGCGTGGAGCTGTATACCGAGCCGTACGCGCGCGCATTCGGCACGCCCAGTCAGGATTCTGCGCTGCGCGGGTACAAAGCGGCCGCCACCGCCGCAATGCGCAACGGGCTGGGCGTGAATGCAGGCCACGATCTCAACCGCGAAAATCTGGCGCTATTCCTTCGCGCTGTACCGGGAGTCCTGGAGGTATCGATTGGTCATGCGGTGGTGTCCGATGCGCTCGAATTCGGTATGACACGGGCCGTCGCTCTTTATCTTGACGCCATTCGCTCGGGATCAGCCGCATGATAGTCGGTATCGGCATCGATATCGTGGACGTGAGTCGGATCGAACGCCTGCTGGGCAAATACGGCGATCAGTTCGCAGGGCGCATCCTGGCGCAAGCGGAGAGACGGGATTTCGCCGCGAGCTCGCGGCCGGTCTGGTTCCTGGCGACTCGTTTTGCCGCGAAGGAGGCCTTGTCCAAGGCGCTGGGTACTGGCCTGCGTTATCCGGTGACGCTGCATGCCATCAGCGTATCGAGCAACGGCATCGGCAAGCCGGTATTCGGTTTCCACGGGCCGTTGCCAGACTATCTGGCCGGCCGCGGCGTGGTGCACCATCATCTGAGTTTGTCTCACGAAAAAGGAATGGCATGTGCAGTCGTAGTTCTGGAGCAATGAAGCGATGAACGCTCCCGTGTCGCTTGGGCTGGTGATGCTTGACATCGAAGGCAAGCAACTCAATGAAGCCGATCGCAGACGGCTGTGTCATCCCCTGACGGGCGGCGTGATCCTGTTTTCGCGAAACTACGAATCTCCGAGCCAACTCAAGGAACTGACTTCCGAAATTCATGGATTGCGCAGCCCGCCGTTGCTTGTTGCGGTCGACCATGAAGGCGGCCGGGTACAGAGGTTTCGCGAGGGTTTCACACGATTGCCGCCCATGCGGGCATTAGGTGCGATCTGGGATGCGCACTCGCAGCAAGCAAGACATCTCGCGCGGGATGCGGGCTATGTGTTGGCGTCCGAGTTGCGTGCACATGGCATCGATCTGAGTTTCACACCGGTACTCGACCTCGATTTCGGCAATAGTGCCGTAATCGGCGACCGCTCCTTCCACTCGCAGCCGCAGGCGGTGACCGAGCTGGCGGGCGCGCTGATCGAAGGACTGGCGCTTGCGGGCATGGCCGCATGCGGCAAGCATTTCCCGGGGCATGGTTTCATCGCAGCGGATTCGCATACCGACGTACCGGTTGATACGCGCAGCTTCGCGGAAATAGAAGCGGCCGATCTGCTTCCTTTTCGTGATTTGGTGGCACGTGGATTGCCTGCAGTCATGCCGGCGCATGTGATTTATCCCGACGTGGACGATCGTCCGGCGGGATTCTCGAGAGTATGGCTTTCACAAATCCTGCGCACACAAATGGCGTTCCAGGGCGTCATATTCAGCGACGACCTGAGCATGGAAGGGGCCAGTGTTGCCGGCGACATCGTCGCGCGGGCGGACGCGGCGGTTGATGCCGGTTGCGACATGGTGCTGGTCTGCAATCGTCCAGATGCCGCAGATGAATTGCTGAATCGTCTGCAACGCGGGATCTCGCCGGCATCTCTGGCCCGACTGGCACGCCTTCACGGTCGGGCTGGCGCCCCGACTCTGACTGCGCTGAAGGCAACCGAGGCCTATAGCAAGGCGGTACACAACATCGGCGCAGTCGGTTTGGAAAGTGGCGATCTGCTGGCCGCTTCCCGGCAGATTGGCGAACGTGGCTGACATTACGCACCGTCACCATGCGCATAGCCATCGGCCCGGCACGAAGCGGATGCTGATCGTTGCATTGGTAGTCACGCTTGGCTTCGCGCTGGTCGAATTTATCGCCGGAGCCGCGTTCCATTCGCTCGCGTTGATGAGCGATGCCGGACATATGTTGTCGGATGCTCTGGCGCTTGGACTTGCGGCATTCGCAGCATGGGTCGGTGGCCGTCCTGCCGGTAGCCGACTCTCCTATGGTTTCGCCCGGGCGGAGGTTGTAGCGGCATTCGTGAATGGCTTGGCGATGTTTTTGATTGTCGTAGTGATCGCTGTGCAAGCGATAGGGCGGCTGCTCGATCCACAGCCGGTCTCTGGTCTGGGCGTGATGATCGTCGCATTTGTCGGCCTGCTGGCAAACCTCTTCGTTGCCTTCCTCATCAGCCGGGGGGCACCCAATCTCAACACCAGGGCGGCGCTGATTCACGTTGTCGGAGACCTTCTCGGCTCCGTCGCCGCGATCACGGCGGGAGCGGTGATTTACTACACCGGCTGGCAGCCCATAGACGCCTTGCTTTCCATCGTCATCGCGATGCTGATTCTCGGTTCGACCGTGAGGCTCCTTCTCGATGCGCTGCATGTGCTGATGGAGGGCGTGCCGGCGGGGATGCGCATAGAAGATATCGGCAGCGCGATCGGCACGTTCGCCGGCGTACGCGCCGTACATGACTTGCATGTCTGGAACATTTCTTCCGGGCAGGTGGCGCTTTCGGCTCACGTTGAACTGGACAATCTCGATAACTGGGCGGCATTGCTCGAGTCGGCGCGGCAAATGCTGCAGACCCGCTTCGGCATTGCGCACGTAACCCTGCAGCCCGAACCCGCCGGCGGCATCAATCCCGGATATCGCGCGCGAGTAAGAATCATCCCGCAGCGCGACGATCATGGTCGCGGTCACCCTCACGAGCACGAGCACTAGGCCTCAGAATGACCTGTTTCTCAATTGATTGCCGACGTTGCAGCCGGCTAGCGGACTTTCTCGACGACGTCCGCGCCGCACATCCGGACTATTACGCCCGCCCTGTTCCCTCGTTCGGGGATGCATTGCCGCGGTTGCTGATCGTGGGACTCGCGCCGGGAATGCATGGTGCCAATCGGTCCGGAAGGCCCTTTACCGGGGACTATGCCGGCGTGCTTCTCTATCAGACATTGCACAAATTCGGATTTGCCGACAGACCCGTTTCGCATGCTGCGGATGACGGTCTCAGGTTGACGGGCTGCCGGATCACCAATGCGGTGAAATGCCTTCCGCCCGAGAACAAACCTACCGGTGACGAAATCAAACGCTGCAACGGGTTCCTGGCTAACGAGATCTCGACCTTGCCAAAGGATTCGATTTTGCTGGCTCTCGGTGGCATCGCCCATAAGGCCGTACTGATAGCAACCTCGGAAAAAGCGGCGGTCCACAAGTTTGCCCATGGCGCAAAGCATTCCCTTGCGGGCGGGGTCACGCTTTTCGATAGCTATCACTGCAGCCGATACAATACCCAAACGCGACGACTGACTGCGGCCATGTTCGAGCAGGTCTTCGCCGACATCAGACGCCTCCTGGAGGATCCAGTCGCCGGATAGTGCTCGATGAAGAAGAGTGATCCGGATCCCTCACCGGCGGGCCGCGACGTGTTCGACCCCGCCGATATTGTGGCCAACCTGCCGCACTTGCCTGGCGTCTACCGTATGCTCGGTGCGGCAGGCGACGTGTTGTACGTCGGTAAGGCGCGCGATCTGAAGAAGCGGGTAGCTTCTTATTTCCAGAAAACGGCTTCCCTGGCACCCCGAATTCAGTTGATGATCGGCCAGGTCCAGGGTATCGAGACGACGGTGGCGCGTTCCGAAACGGAAGCGCTGTTACTAGAAAATAACTTCATAAAAAATTTAAGTCCACGATATAACATACTGTATCGAGATGATAAATCGTATCCATATCTGGTTTTAACTGGCGCTCGTTTTCCCCGCCTTGGATTTCACCGCGGCGCCCTGGACAAGGTCAACCATTACTTCGGGCCGTTTTCGAATGCAGGTGCAGTGCGCGAAAGCATCCGCCTGATGCAGAAAATTTTCAGACTCCGTACCTGCGAAGATACGGTCTTTTCCAACCGCTCGCGCCCTTGCCTCCTGTATCAGATCCGGCGCTGCACCGGCCCGTGTGTCGGCCTGATTGACGAGCCCACTTACGCGGACGACGTACGCAGCGCGCAGTTGTTTCTGCAGGGCAGGGAGGACGAGGCAGTCAGCCGCCTGGAAGAGCGCATGCATCGGGCGGCGGGGCAGCAGGCCTATGAGCAGGCAGCAGCCTATCGCGACCAGATCCGCTCGCTTTCGAAGGTCAGGGAGACCCAGTTTGTTTCCAGCAGTCGCGGCGTGGATGCGGATATTGTCGCGCTGGCGAGTGCGGACGGGCAGATCTGTGTAAATCTGGTGGTCGTGCGCGGTGGCCAGCATCGGGGCGACAAGAGTTTTTTCCCGCAAAATGCGCGTGACCAGGACGAGCAGTCGGCGCTGGAAGCCTTTCTTGAGCAGCATTATGTCGGCCGCGAAGTACCGCCCTCGATCATTCTCAATCGCCCGGTCGAATCCGGTGCGCTCGAGGAATTGCTTTCGCAGCAGGCCGCACTCAAAGTGCAGTTCAATATCAACCCGGCCGGCGAGCGCAGAGTGTGGCTGCGCATGGCGGAAAAGAACGCCGAACTGGCGATCGGGCAGCGCCTCGCGGCGCATGCAACACAGGAAACCAGGTTAGCGGCATTGCAGCAGGCCTTGAATCTGGGGGATAACATTCAGCGTATCGAATGTTTCGACGTCAGCCATACGATGGGCGAGGCGACTGTGGCTTCCTGTGTGGTTTACGACCGTGCTTCGATGCAGCCGGGCGAATACCGGACCTACAACATCGCCGGCATCGTGCCGGGTGATGACTATGCCGCCATGCGCCAGGTGCTCGACCGGCGTTATCGCAAAATCGTGGAAGGCGAGGGCCGACTGCCAGATCTGGTCCTGATCGACGGCGGCAAGGGACAGGTCAGTGCGGCATGCCAGGTACTCGGTGAACTCGGATTAAGCGATCTGCCGATGATCGGCGTGGCCAAGGGTGAAGAACGCAAAGCCGGACTGGAGCAACTGATTTTTCCGAAGCGAAGCGAGCCGTTGCGCCTTTCCGCCGATAATCCGGGATTGCATCTGATCCAGCAAATACGCGACGAAGCTCACCGTTTTGCTATATCCGGGCATCGTAACCGCCGCGCGAAAACCCGTAATCGCTCGACGCTGGAAGAGATTGCGGGCGTGGGCAGCAAACGCAGGCAGCGGCTTTTGTCGCGATTCGGCGGGCTGAAGGGTGTGGCCTCCGCCAGCATCGAGGAGCTCGCGCAGGTGGAAGGAATCAGCAGGAAACTCGCCGAAACAATTTACCAGCAATTACACTGACGCCTCATGCCGCTCAACTTGCCGAATCTTGTTACCTGGCTGCGCATTCTGATGATCCCTTTGCTGGTGGGGGCCTTTTACATGCCCCACAGCTGGATCGCAGATCACGACAAGAATCTCGTGGCGACGGCCATTTTTTCTCTCGCCGCGATAACCGACTGGCTCGACGGTTATCTGGCCCGGTCGCTCAATCAGACATCGTCCTTCGGAGCCTTCCTCGATCCGGTCGCCGACAAGCTGATGGTTGCCACGGCGCTGATTATGCTGGTCCAGTTCCGAGATCTGGAGGGTTTCATCGCGGTAATCATTATCGGCCGGGAGATCGCAATTTCGGCGTTGCGCGAATGGATGGCGCGCATCGGGAGAAGCAAGAGTGTCGCAGTGTCGTTCATAGGCAAGGTGAAAACCGTGGCGCAAATGACGGCGATCATCCTGCTGCTGTACCGCGACGAGTTGCTGGGGTTGAGCGCCTACGCGATCGGCACGTTCCTGATATATGTCGCAGCAATCCTGACGCTGTGGTCGATGGCCTACTATCTGAAAATGGCCCTGCCGGAGCTGACAAAAGAGGAGTAGGGCACGGCTGTTTCCTTGACAAAAAGGCCCTGCGCCCTATAATTCCGGTTCGTTTTTTGCGCGGGAATAGCTCAGTTGGTAGAGCGCAACCTTGCCAAGGTTGAGGTCGGGAGTTCGAACCTCCTTTCCCGCTCCAGACTGCCCATAGGGAAAACGCGCCGCAGCCGTTTTCCCTTTTTAATTTTTAAGCGGACGAGGAGCGCAGTTCGGTTCGCCAAGCGCGGCTGGTCCCGGCCGCGCCCACCCCGGCGGGGTGGCAGAGTGGTCATGCAGCGGCCTGCAAAGCCGTGTACGCCGGTTCGATTCCGACCCCCGCCTCCATAATCTCAGCGACTTCCGTAGTATCTGCAGCCCTGGCGGTCGTCTGAAAGGACCTAAACCGGCCCGTTGCAACCCGCAATTCAGTTTTTTTTGCTTTCGCCGCCAGATTCTGAAGGTGTAGATGGCGACGAAGCGAACGCTCAACGCAGTTCTTTCCGGGATCTCGTCGCATAACGTTAAGGCAAAGTCCCGCGCCTCCTTATCAGCGAAGACAGGGCCATTGGCATCAATAACGCCGTAGTCGCTTTCGATTTCGAGAAGGGCTTGGGCAAGTCGCGCGCCGTCGTGCTTGATGCGGACCATACGCACACCGAAGTCACTGGCAGAATCGATCTGCCTGACGAAACCGTCCAGGTGCTGCCGACGCCTCATTCGAAAAAGCGGCGCATTTTCTTTCTGCATTCTTCGATGCGTGTACACGGGCCGATCCGGCCGCCAAAGTATTCACGCCTCGGCAATACAGGAAAAAAAGCAAGAGGCGATACGGTATTGATGATCATCCAGGCGGCATGCCCGTCGCGGTGTCGCCGCGGCAGCTCTTGCGGCCTTGATCCATCCGACGGCGGACAATGCGGGCCGGATGGGGGCTCATCGTCTTGTGCGTGGCGGTGTTCCGGCAAACGTAATCATGTCGATGCATCCGGAACTCTACCCATAGCTAAAAGTTTCGCGTAAACCTAGTGGTGCGCGCGCACGCGACAGGAAAACAGAGCAGCGTACGGCAACGCACATACACGCTGACGCCCGTTCTCTAGACTGACGTGCCGCGTTCAAAAAAAGATCGGGTTTTGTTTGGCGCGGTGCAATTTTCCGTGGGCCTACCGTTATTTCCGATGAACAGTGGGCAAAACGAATTATTAGTAGTCTCACGAAGCGCCCAACTGGGTGTCTCAGTCCAGATGAAATGCTCTCCCATTATCGTGGTTAGAACATCGCCCAGTGGAGCCGGCTCGCTGCGATCTCTCATGCCCGGTCGGCATCCGCAGCATGCGGCGCTGATCTTGATGGTGCAGCATGACCGCGCGTGCCGCAGCTTACTGCCTGACCTGCCGCTCGCCGACATCCCGGGACGCCTCTACCGCTTGGTTGCCGAAAATGGCCAACCCGCAACGCCGACCCGCTCTACCCGTACCCTCGACGAAGTGCGCGCCATGAACAACGCAAAGAAGCTCGAGTTGCCTCTCACCTTCGCCTTGTGCGCGCATCCCGGCAGAATCGGAGGCCGCCCGCTGTCGGCATGCACCCGACCGAACTCTCCAGACATTCACCCCGGCACCGCGTCAGCCTTGGCCTTGATCGAGCGCGGCGGATGCTGGGCCGGTACCCGCGATTCGGGCGAAAAAATAGGCAAACATCGAAGATTCAGGGTCAGCAGGTCCGCGTATTCTGATTTTTCCTTCACGAACTGGTTGGGACACTGGAGCACGGGCTCAACGTCTCGTCGAAGGGTTTTGCATCAAGCTGCCAGGCATCGGCAACTCCCATAGAAAGTATTGAAATGAACGTGATCCGATCCGGCTTCTGGCGTGACTTCTGGGCACTTTTCAAGCCTTACTGGTTCTCGGAAGAAAAAAACACCGCGCGTCTGCTGCTGGTCGCCATCGTCGCATTGACGTTGGGGATGGTGTACATGAACGTTCAGATCAACCAATGGCAGAATCTGTTCTTCAACACGCTGCAGGACAAGGACAACGCGGAGTTCTATCGTCAGGTTCTGCGCTTCACCATGCTTGCCGCGATCTGGATCGTCATGGCCGTCTATTCGCTATACTTGACGCAGATGCTGCAGATCCGCTGGCGGCGATGGCTGACCAACAAGTATCTGAAGGATTGGCTCGGGGACCGGACCTACTACCCGATGCAGCTCAAAGGCAATCAGACCGACAACCCCGATCAGCGCGTGGCGGAGGACTTGAAGATCTTCGTCAACCAGACGCTCGGGCTGTCGGTCGGCTTGCTCAACGCGGTGGTCACGCTCGTGTCCTTCATCGGGGTGCTGTGGACGCTGTCGGGCCCGCTGAGCATTCCGATCAATGGCTATGAGATCGTCATTCCTGGGTACATGGTGTGGGTGGCGCTGGTGTACGCCGCGCTCGGGAACTGGCTGGCCAACAGGATCGGGAAACCACTGATCGGCCTTAACTTCAACCAGCAGCGCTTCGAGGCGGACTTCCGCTACAGCCTGGTAAGGTTTCGCGAAAACATGGAGGGCGTTGCGCTCTACCGCGGCGAGGCGGACGAGTTGCGCGGATTCGATGGCCGTTTCAAGAGCATTTTCTTCAACTGGTGGGCGATCATGAAGCGTCAGAAGCAGCTCACATGGTTCACGGCGGGCTACGGTCAGGTCGCGGTGATCTTCCCATTTGTGGTCGCAGCGCCGCGCTTTTTTTCCGGTTCGATCCCGCTCGGAGGGTTGATGCAGACGGCGAGCGCGTTCGGTTACGTGCGCGAGTCGTTGTCCTGGTTCATCAACGTGTACACCAGTTTTGCGGAATGGAAGGCGACCGTGGACCGCCTTGTCGGGTTCCACAATTTGATCGAGTCCGCCAAGCAAGACCAGCGGCTGAATCCCGGCGTCGAGCTGCTGGACGGGCTCGATGGCATGTTGAGGTTCGACCAGTTGGAGCTGGCCCTCCCCACCGGCCAGACACTGGTCTCGAACGCGAACCTGGACATCGCACATGGATCGCGCGTATTACTTCAGGGTCCCTCCGGATCGGGCAAGAGCACGTTGTTCCGCGCGATCGCAGGCATCTGGCCGTTTGGCAACGGGCGGATCCGACAGCCGGCCGGTTTCGACGTGCTGTTCCTCCCGCAGCGGCCGTACTTTCCGCTCGGAACCCTGCGCGAGAGCGTGTGCTATCCCGCTCGTGCCGACGCTTTCAGGGATGCTGAGCTCGCGGAAGCGTTGCTCGCCGTCGGTCTGCCCAATCTGGTGCCGCAACTAGATCAAACGGCCAATTGGAGCGTGCAGCTCTCGGGCGGGGAGCAGCAAAGAGTGGCCTTCGCGCGGGCATTGCTGGTAAAACCGGCCTGGCTGTTCCTCGACGAGGCGACCTCCAGCCTGGACGACGCCAGCCAGACGCGATTGTACGAGCTGTTGACGCAGCGGCTGACGGACACGACTATCGTCAGCATTGCTCACCGCAGTGAGTTGGCAGGCTTCCACCCGCATCGACTGGAACTGCGGCTGGGACTGGGTGGAGCACACGAACTAGCGTGGTTGGGTCCCCACGCGACATAAGCAAAGCGCGACCCACGCCGTAGGTCCCGATCGACGGTTGAAGAAGGAGTCGCGTGCGCAATCCGCACTTTGCGTGCATAAGCGCACATTCACAACATTCCGAGCACGCCGTTGCGCGTATCTCGACCCCCCGCTGAGCGCTCCGCGTCCTTATTATTGCCCACTAGATTGCGCCCTAGAGTAACCCGTGTGGAAAGACCCGACGCGGTGCACTCTTTGTCCTTGATCCTGCCCAACGCGCGCACCAACGCGTAAATCCAGCGATTACCGGCGTCCCGTTGGGCCGGGGCCCGATCTGGTTCTACTGACGACCGAGTCCTCAAGTGGCCGTCTTGTAGGTGGACACGCGACCCCGGGTCGTAGTATGGTCACTACCGCTGGTGTCATGGAAACCCTACATCGGACGTGGCCTGCCAGCGCGCTTCTTGTCTAACTGGAGACATGAATACATGGATCCGACGCCCGAATTTTTCAATTGGCTTGCGAACCAGTCCGCCTTCGTCGAGGTGGTAATTGGCGTTTTCTTCTGCCTCGTCGTCGCGCCGGTGATATTGGCCGGCATCGCTACTGTCGTCACGCGGCTGGAGGGTCTTGTGGAAACGGGGTTGTCGGCGATCCCCATGCTCAATTTGGCGCCCGCTCCCACTCGAAGCAGTGGAACCTCCCGATGGCATTCAGGCGTCGCCGATCTGGTGAGCCGTGTTACGGGATTGGCGGTCAAGCGCCAGTTGCAGAAGCTCTGACCGACGATCACGCAG
>JANMYN010000159.1:0-2816 GCA_031382195.1 Betaproteobacteria bacterium | reverse complement strand
CTGGGCGAGGCCATCAACAGCGCGACAGCGTCGATGGGCGTGGCCCTGACCTCGTGCACGGTGCCCGCCGCGGGCCAACCGACATTTCAGCTCGGTGAGGACGAAATGGAAATGGGCGTAGGCATCCACGGTGAGCCTGGGCGGCGACGTGTGAAGCTTGCCGGTGCCGACGATATTGCCGCCGAGCTGACCGGCGCGATCCTTAAGAGCCTGTCACCGAGACGCGGGCAGGAAGTCGTCCTGCTGGTCAACGGCTTCGGCGGCACGCCAGCCCTGGAGCTGTACCTCATGGTGCATGCGGTGCGCAAACTGCTGGCCGCCGCAGGCGTGAAAGCGGTGCGCCACCTCACCGGCTCCTACGTCACCTCCCTCGACATGGCGGGCTGCTCCGTCACGCTCACGGCGGTGGACAATAACTCGCTCGCGTTGTGGGACGCGCCGGTGCACACGGCGGCGCTGCGTTGGGGGATGTGAGGGTTGTCAGGCGCCGTCTGGCGCCGCTCAGTCCACCCCGCTGTGTTGCGCCGCGCACACCCTGCGGTCAGATCACGGCTTGTATACGTCCACAGCGAGCACCATCACCGGCTTGTCGCCCTTGTTCTCTGCCCAATGCGTGACGTTCCTGTCTTCGGTCCAGGATTCGCCTTGCTGGCGCTCGTGGACCCCGCCGTTTTCCACGTGCTCGGTCAACGTACCTTGCAGCGTGTAGGCGACAGCCGGCCGACCGTTGTGGCTGTGCAGGGCAACCACGCCGCCCGGTTCGATCGTAACGACGCGCATGCGCAATTGCCTTCCCGCCACACTGTCGATTTCGTTGGTCAGATCGAGGAAAGTCGGCGCACCAACTTTGACGCCCTTGTTTTCTGTGGGCGGCGAATTCTGGCCGACCGCGACGCCGACTGCGAAAGCCAGCGCCATTCCGGATGCCACCGCAAATGCCATGCGCTTCTGAATCATGACGGGTTCCTCCATGGATTATTGATTGCAAGGCGCCGGATTGCATACTTCGGCGCATAAGCTGGAACCGTGCGCTCCTTCTTGTGCCGAGGTTGCAGGCGGCCGCCATCAGTGTATTACCTTTCTTTCGTTCTTACTCGATTGATATAAAAGGCTTTACGGACCGCAGTTGCCTAAAAATAGGCTTCTGGTAGGCAATCGGCTGCGTTTCGCCGTGCCTGTCGCAAGGCATGAAGCAGGCGCGGCAGGCTTGCGCGGCTGAGCATGAAGCGCTTTGCGCGCCTCAGCACTGGATTCTCTAGACGAAGTGGAGAACCACGCTCATGCGGTCGCAATGCATTTCACCTACAACTTCGGACGCGTCCGTAAGACATTGAAGGTTACTCCGGCCATGGAAGCTGCCGTTACCGATCATGTCTGGAGCTTGGAGGAGATTGCGGCGCTGACGGAGTCGATTGTGGGTAAATAATGATTGGCGGTTGTTGCGTGGAAGCCTGAACAGGGACAGCGCGATTCAACATAAACGCCATCACTGAAATTATTATTGCGACAATAGCCAAGGCTGCACCAGCGAGCCATTTAATAATATCCGCCTTTGCCTCAGATACGGCACCCTTCGTAGCTAACGTCGGCAGGATCGTTTCGATTCGAGTCTCCAGTTTTATCAGGCGTTCTTCCATATCATCGATGCCTGTCGGTGGCTGCGGCGGATTTCCACGATGCATAGACCGTATTTCTGCCGTCATGGTTGCGTTTCATTCCTAACCGTTTGGGACGGATCAAGATCAAATAATTCGCTATATCCGCATATTGGACACACGTACAAAGCAAGATTAAAAGCACCAGCACGTATATTTGGATTCGTTGCCAGCAAAGACCATTCTTCGGTTTTCCCGCCTACGGTGACGCGCAATAAGTCACCATGCCCGTATCGGCAATTCGGAGTAAGTAGTTTCGGCATGCAGTGCCTTGCGCAGCAACGCTTTCAACTGAATCAGTTCCGGCGCTGATAGCTTGCTCAGATCGACTGGCGGCAATGCTGGCCGCGCGTCCTCGATCTCCACCCTGTCTTGAAGACCCCATCGTGTTGGCCAGCGGCGTTCCAACAAAGTCATGACGGCAATCCAGTTCGTCTGCGCTGCCTTACGCAGGCACACCACGTGGTCCATCTCTGCTTGCGCCTCGGATTCTTTTATTGCGGTGCGAAATCGAGCATAGGTGCTATCGTCTTTCAGTCGCAGATCACGTTCGCCGCGCTGCATCCAACGCGCGTAGCTCGATTTGTCGATGCCGACTCTCCGGCAGGCTACGACCGGATAGGCGCCGCAGGCGATCAAGTCGGCGAGCCTCGCAGCCAGGTCAGCGGTACACAGCGTCGGTCTGCCTGCCATGGCGGCTCCTTTTATTATTGCGAAGTAAGGCCTAATGAGCGGGTCATTCTCCTCTCTGATTTAAGGAATCGGGCAATCCGGATTCGAACACGGACCGTAAAGGCGGACTATCGCCAGCGACCGTTGCCGGAAGCTCTTTGGTACTCGGTTATCGATGACGTTCTTGGAATTGATACATGAACCAGCATTTAGCTTTTAGCAGTTACCTGTTACCTTGTACCTGATAGCCGTTACCTGCTCAAACCCGCCTGAATGCCGCGCCAGGAAAGTCAAAGCGGGAAGTGGCATGGCAAGAATCAGGCGAAAACGAATCGGGCTTTGGACAAACGCAAGAGCCCGGTAATCTGTCTTGCTGACAGTCTGCGCCCTGGGGGAGAGATCCTCCGGGGTTCCAAAATGCTCCTTACTTTGTGAATTTTTAACGGGCACAGATTGCGTAGCCTTGGGCAAGAGCCGACCGACCAACAA
>JANMYN010000139.1:0-6047 GCA_031382195.1 Betaproteobacteria bacterium | reverse complement strand
GCCGCAGGAGGTTGCGATCGAGAAAGTGTTCGTTAACGTCAATCCCCAGTCCACACTGTTGCTCGGCCAGGCACGGGGCGCGGCAATTTGCGCGGCAGTAATCTGCGTGCTGCCGGTGTCGGAATACACCGCGCTGCAGGTCAAGCAGGCCGTTGTAGGCAATGGCCACGCGCGCAAGGAACAAGTGCAGGAAATGGTGCGGCGGCTGCTCAAGCTTCCGGGCAATCCGAGCGCCGACGCGGCCGATGCCCTGGCGTGCGCAATCTGCCATGCGCACGGCGGACTCGGCCTGGGAAAACTCGAAACGCGAGGCTTCCGGATGAAGCGCGGGAGACTGGTTTGATCGGGCGGCTGACCGGGCAACTGATCGAGAAGCGCCCTCCCACGGTTGTGGTGGAAGTACAAGGCGTGGGTTACGAAGTCGATGTGCCGATGAGTACCTTCTTTCAGTTGCCCGCCGTCGGCTCGGCCGTCACCCTGCAAACGCACCTGATCGTGCGCGAGGACGCGCATCTGCTGTTCGGGTTTGCCACCGATCAGGAACGCCAGGCATTCCGTCAACTGCTGAAAATCAGCGGGGTCGGGGCACGCACTGCGCTCTCGGTATTGTCTGGAATGTCAGTGTCCGAGCTTGCGCAGGCGGTCTCGGCGCGAGACGGTGCGCGCCTCATCAAAATTCCGGGTATCGGCAAAAAGACCGCGGAACGTCTGTTGCTGGAGTTGCGCGACAAGATCGCGGTCGGTATCGGTGCGCCCCTGCCCGGCGGCGAGGCCGAAATCAGGAACGATGCACTGCACGCGTTGCTTGCACTCGGTTATAGCGATAAGGAGGCGCAGCATGTGCTGCACGGGATCGCGCCAGCGACGCCGGTGCAGGAAGCCATCCGGCAGGCCCTCAAACTGCTCTCGAAGGCGTAATCGACGCGACACGACGGCGCAGCTTTTTCGATGTCGTCCGAGAGCGACAAATATACCCACCGGCGAGGCGTTGGTTTTCCGGGGCGCTGGGCTATAATCCGAGGCAAATTTTCAGGCGTGCTTTGCCTGACTGATCAAACCGGGGAAATGTGAACAAATGAGGCTTGCAGGACGTGTTGTCATAGCGGCGCTGGCGCTGCTGACTGGGCTGACCGCGGCGGTGGCCGCCACCGCGAACGCCGATAAATTGCAGCAGATCGAGCAGCTCATCGAGCTGCATGACCTGACCACATCGGTATCGATAGGCAATTACTACCTCAAACAAGAAAGCCTGGTCGCAATTCGCGGCCTGCTCGGCCGCCTGGGCAAGGAAGAGAAACTCGGACCGGACTGGAATGCGCGTGATCCCCTGTGGATACGCGCAGAAGAAATTCTGCTGCAGCCGACCATGGCGAAAGTCGCGGATGATTTCAGCAATCTCACCTGGCTGCGTCCGCAATGGCAGGATCTTGATGCGCGGGAATTCTCGGTCGAGGAGTTGGACGTCCTCCTCAGACACTTCCATTCCGACGTCGGGCGCAAACAGGCAAAGATCGTCGACCACACCGTGTCGACGCATGTGATCACGACCCTGTCGTTCTCCGGCAAGCTCAAGGACATCCCGGGTGTGCAGGAAGAGCGCAGCCGCATGCAGACAATCTGGAACAAGGAGGACGACGACATGCGCTTTTCCATTCAGGATGCGACCAATGCCGACGGGCAGCGCTTTGCCTATTCGGCGCTGGGCAAGAAGTATTTCGTGACCGCTATCCTGAAGCTGACCGGCATCATCAGCCGCCGTATCGAAGAACTCGCCGTGGCGTTGCCGAAAGAAGTCGATGCCCGTGCCGATCAGGTCCGCCCCCTGTTGCAGGAGTTCAAAAGCGGCCGCGGGTGATGCCTGGAGCGCCTCTTCGCAGCGCCTACAAAGGATGATCGAAACCGACCGCCTGATCACGCCCGCCCCGCAGTCGACGCAGGAGGAAGCGTTCGAGAGGGCACTGCGTCCCAAACAGCTCGACGAATACATCGGCCAGGAAAAAATACGCGGCCAGCTCCAGATCTTTATTACGGCCGCCCGAAATCGCAGCGAAGCGCTCGACCACGTGCTGTTGTACGGTCCGCCCGGATTGGGCAAGACCACGCTGGCGCACATCATCGCCCGGGAAATGGGCGTGAATCTGCGGCAGACCTCGGGGCCGGTGCTGGAGAGGCCGGGCGATCTCGCGGCGCTGCTGACCAACCTCGAACCCAACGACGTTCTGTTCATCGACGAGATCCACCGGCTATCGCCCGTCGTCGAGGAAATCCTCTATCCCGCGCTGGAAGATTTCCAGCTCGACATCATGATCGGCGAGGGGCCGGCCGCACGCTCGGTCAAACTCGATCTGCCGCCGTTCACGCTGATCGGTGCAACGACCCGCGCCGGCATGCTGACCAATCCGCTGCGCGACCGCTTCGGCATCGTTTCGCGTCTGGAATTCTATTCGCCTGCCGAACTCACCCGCATCGTCCAGCGCTCGGCCGGCCTGTTGAACGTAGAGACTTCGCCGGAAGGCGCCCTGGAGATTGCATCGCGTTCGCGCGGCACGCCGCGCATCTCGAACCGGCTGCTGCGCCGCGTGCGCGACTACGCACAGGTCAAGGCACAAGGCCGGGTCGACCGCGACATAGCCGATGCAGCGCTCAAGATGCTGGATGTGGACCGGATCGGGCTCGACATAATGGATCGCAAATTGCTGCTCGCTGTCGTCGAAAAATTCGGCGGCGGCCCGGTCGGCATTGATAACCTGGCCGCGGCGATCGGCGAAGAACGCGATACCATTGAAGATGTGCTCGAACCTTTCCTGATCCAGCAGGGCTACCTGCAGCGCACCCCGCGCGGGCGCATGGCCACAGCATCGACTTACCGGCATTTCGGCCTGACCGTGCCTTCGCCTTCGGGCAATGCCGAGCTGTGGCGGGAGAATTGACATCGAATTCGAGATTCCGGTGCGCGTGTACTATCAGGACACCGATGCGGGCGGTGTGGTGTTCCACGCGACTTACCTGGATTTTCTCGAACGCGCGCGCATGGAGTGGATGCGCAGCAAAGGTTTCGATGCGAGGGAACTCGCCGGCCGATTTGGGCTCGTATTCATCGTCAGGCAGTTGCAGATCGCCTATATGAAACCCGCCTTGCTCGATGATCTGGTGGGCGTCAGCGCGGCGCTGGAGAAACTGGGACGTGCCCAGTTGACGTTTGCGCAGACGGTCAGGCGCGACGGCGACACACTGGTGCGTGCCGCCGTCAATGTCGCCTGCGTCGGGGCGGACGATCTGAAGCCGATGCCGTTTCCGGAGGAAATCCGCATGTCATTGGCAGGCGGCGTGAACCCGACGACGATGGAAAAAGTCCAGGCCGGCTGACCCCGCTTGCACCGTAAACGCGTTTAAACAACAGCACACATCCCATGAGCGCTTCCCAAGACTTGTCCCTGATCAGCCTGATCGGCAATGCCAGCGTGCTTGTGCAGCTGGTATTGGCGCTGCTGCTGCTCGTTTCGATGATTTCGTGGTGGTTCATCTTCCGCAAGATGTTCGTGGTCCGCGATGCGATGCGCCGCACGGACCAGTTCGAGCGCAGCTTCTGGAGCGGCGCCGACCTTGGCTCGCTCTACCAGGCGGCGGCCAGTGCGCGCCAGAACGCCGGCAGCATGGAACGCATCTTCGAATCGGGATTTCGGGAATTCGTAAAGTTACGCAAACAGAGCGGAACCAGTCTTGGTGTGCTCATGGACGGCACGCGCCGCGCCATGCGCGCGACTTATCAGCGCGAGCTTGACCACCTGGAGGCGCACTTGTCGTTCCTGGCCACTGTTGGTTCGGTGAGCCCGTACGTCGGCCTGTTCGGCACGGTATGGGGCATCATGAATGCGTTTCGCGGGCTGGCCAATGTCGGTCAGGCCACGCTTGCCCATGTCGCGCCGGGCATCGCCGAAGCGCTCGTCGCCACGGCCATGGGCCTGTTCGCGGCGATTCCGGCGGTGATCGCCTTCAACCATTTCGTGCGCCATATCGAACGCCTGTCGACGCGCTTCGACAGCTTCATGGAAGAGTTCTCCAATATCCTGCAGCGGCAGGCCAATACCCCGGCGCCGGCGCCCGGCGCTCACGCGGTTGCCGCGAACGTGGCCTGATGCCATGGCCGCAACCCGCCGGCGCCATCCGCGACTGATGAACCAGATCAACGTCGTGCCCTATATCGACGTGATGCTCGTCCTGCTGGTGATATTCATGGTTACGGCGCCGCTGATGAATCCCGGCGTGATCGATCTTCCCAGCATCGGCAAGAGTTCGCTGCCCCCGGCATTGCCGATGGAAATTTCCATCCGAGCCGGCGGCGCGCTGTCGCTCACTGATCGTGACGTATCCGGCGCCGAACGCCCGGTCAGCCGCGACGAACTGATCAAAATGATCAAGAGCAAACAGGCGAAAAAACCCAACCAGCCGGTCGTCATTTCGGCGGACAAGGATGTGCGCTACGAAGCGGTCATTCAGGTCATGGATTTGTTGCAGCAAAATCAGGTCAAGCGCGTTGGGCTGCTGGCGAAGCCGCGTGCGGGGTGAGATTGCGAACGCTTGACGAACCCGGCCGCGTTGCCTCGGGCGCTCTTGCAGTCCTGGTGCATGTGATGTTTTTCGGCCTGTTGGTGTTTGGCGTCAGCTGGCAGAAAAAAATCCCGAGCCCGATCGTGGTCGACTTATGGCAGGACCTGCCCGATCCGGTGAAAAAAGCGCCGCTGCCGCCGGAGCCGCCCAAGCCGGCCCCGCCCAAGCTCGCCCCAATGCCGGCGCCCAAGCTGGTGCCGCAACTGCCCAAGCCTGTGCCCGAGGTCAGGAAAGAGGTGCTTGCGCCGCCACCGCCACCGCCGCCTGCACCTGAAGTCAGGAAGGAGCCACTTGCGCCGCCTCCACCCAGGGTAGAAACGCCTGGTCCGTCGGCTGCGGATATCGAGCTCAAGGAGAAACTGCGCAAGCAGAAGGAAGAAGAAGCCGCGCGGCTCGATGAGCAGAAAAAAGCGGAGGCAGAGCGCCGCGAGGAACAGAAAAAGGCGGAAGCAGAGCGCCGCGAAGAGCAGAAAAAGGCCGAATTGGAAAAGCGCCGTCTAGAGGAAGAGGCGCGTAAGGCTGCCGAAGAACAAAAGCGCGCAGAGGCGGAACAAAAGCGCGCCGAGCAGGAAAGGTTGCGCCGGGAAGACGAGGCGCGTCGCGCCGAGGAGCAAAAACGCGCCGAAGAGCAGCGTCGTGCTGACGAGGCAAAGCGCGAAGAGGAGCGAAAACAGCGCGCCGCGGCCGTTGAGCGCGAGCGCCAGCAGCAGGAAGCCGTGCGCAAGCAGCGCGAAGTGGAGGAGACCAAGCGGCGTGCGGAAGCAGCGGCACGAGCTGCGCAGCAAAAGCTGATCGACGACTGGAAGGCGCGCATCCAGACGCGGATAAAGAACCGCGTCGTGGTGCCACCGAACCTCGAAGGCAATCCGGAGGCCCGCTTCGAGGTTGTGCTGCTGCCGGGTGGCGAAGTGTTGAGCGCGACCCTGAGGAAATCAAGTGGTCATGCGGCTTATGACACGGCGGTGGAGCGCGCCATCATGGCCGCGCAACCATTGCCGGTGCCGACCGATACGGATCTGTTCCAGGAATACTTCCGGGAACTCAATCTGGTTTTCCGACCCAAAGACTGAGTTATCTCAAATTTCAATCTACCCATGTACCCATTCTTCATGCCACCCGTCATCTCCGTGCGCCGCTTTTTGACCGGGAGCGTCGCAGCCGCTCTGCTGCTATGCGTATTGTGTTCCGGCGCCACGGCCGCGCCGCTTGCCATTGAAATCATCGGCGGCGGCGCCAACCAGATCCCGATCACCGTCCTGCAGTTTGCCGGCGAGGATCGCTTTGCACAGCGCATTAGCCAGATCATTTCGGCCGACCTGCAAAGGAGCGGCTTATTCAAGCTCGGCTCGATCGGCAGCGTGCGGCCGCTGCCGTCCGAACCTTCCGAAATCAACTATCGCTATTGGAAAAACGAAGGCACCGAGACGATGGTGATCGGC
>JANMYN010000136.1:0-2324 GCA_031382195.1 Betaproteobacteria bacterium | reverse complement strand
GCCGATCACCCCGTAGGTCGTTTTCGCTTCTGAGAATCCATAGTCGATATCCGCACGCAAGGTATGAAGTGGTACGCGGCCTTCGCGATACCACTCGGTACGGGCGATTTCTATCCCGTTCAGGCGTCCGGCACTCATGATCTTGATGCCTTGCGCGCCCAGGCGCATGGCGTTCTGAATTGCCCGCTTCATCGCACGACGGAACATGATCCGCTTTTCCAGCTGCTGCGCGATCGAATCGGAAATCAACTGAGCATCCACCTCGGGCTTGCGCACTTCCTCGATGTTGACGTGGACCGGCACGCCCATCAGTTTCTGCAGTTGTCCGCGCAGATTTTCGATGTCCTCGCCTTTTTTGCCGATGACGACACCAGGCCGCGCGCTGTAGATGGTGATCTTGGCGTTCTTGGCCGGACGCTCGATGATGACCTTGCTGACCGAGGCATGGGCCAGCTTCTTCTTCAGGAAGTCACGGACCTTGATGTCCTCTTGCAGCATCGCCGGAAAATTTTTGCTGTTGGAATACCAGCGCGATGTCCAGTTGCGCTGTACCGAAAGCCGGAATCCGATCGGGTGTATTTTCTGTCCCATGCTTACTCCTTGTCCCCGACGGTAAGATAAATATGACAGGTGGGCTTGGTAATCTTGAAACCACGACCCTTGGCGCGCGGCATGAAGCGCTTGAGGCTCGCACCCTGCTCCACATGAATAACTTTCACGCCAAGCTCGTCGATATCCGCGCCGTCGTTATGCTCGGCATTGGCGATGGCGGACTCCAGCACCTTGCGAATGATCTTGGCGCCTTTTTTGGGGCTGAAAGCCAGCAGGTTGAGGGCCTTGTCGACCGGCATTCCGCGGATTTGGTCTGCGACCAGCCGGCCCTTTTGGGCCGATAAACGCACACCGCGCAGTACAGCAGAAGTTCTCATAGTCATGTCTCCTCGTGCCCTTTTACTTCCTTGGACCCGTCGTCGGGGCGACAACAGCTTTCTTGTCCCCGGTGTGGCCCTTGAAAGTACGGGTCAACGCAAATTCGCCAAGCTTGTGTCCGACCATGTTTTCGCTGATATAGATCGGCACGTGCTGCCGTCCATTGTGGATGGCGATGGTCAGCCCGACGAAATCGGGAAGGATGGTGGAACGGCGCGACCAGGTTTTGATCGGGCGCTTGTCTTTGGACGCGCGTGCCGTCTCCACTTTCTGCACCAAATGGTGATCGACGAACGGGCCCTTCTTGATCGAACGTGCCATATGTCCTTACCCTTTATTTGCCGTGGCGATTACGTACAATCATGCTGCGCGTGCGCTTGTTGCGGCGGGTCTTGTAACCCTTCGTTGGAGTACCCCAGGGACTCACCGGATCGCGACCGGCCGCGGTCTTGCCTTCGCCGCCTCCGTGCGGGTGATCGATCGGGTTCATGGCGACGCCGCGCACCGTCGGGCGCACGCCGCGCCAGCGTACTCGGCCCGCCTTGCCGATCGATTCCAGGTTGTGTTCTTCGTTACCGACTTCACCGATAGTCGCGCGGCAATCGACGTGCACCTTGCGAATTTCGCCGGAGCGCAGGCGCAGCTGGGCGTAAACGCCTTCGCGCGCCAGCAATTGCACCGACGTACCGGCCGCGCGGGCGATTTGCGCGCCTTTGCCTGGTTGCATTTCGATGCAGTGGATCGTGGTGCCGACCGGAATGTTGCGCAAAGGCAGCGCATTACCCAGCTTGATCGGCGCTTCCGAGCCATTAATGATTTCCTGGCCTACCGTTGCGCCCTTGGGTGCGATCACATAACGGCGCTCGCCGTCGGCGTAACACAGCAATGCCAGGCTGGCGCTACGATTCGGGTCGTACTCAAAGCGCTCGATTTTGGCGGTAATGCCATCCTTGTCGCGAACGAAATCGATGATTCGATAGTGCTGCTTATGCCCGCCACCTTGATGGCGCGTGGTGATATGACCGCTGTTGTTCCGGCCGGCACGCTTGCTCTGCTTTTCGATCAGCGCGGCAACCGGCTTGCCCTTGTGCAGGTTCGGATTGACGACCTTGACAAGCGCACGACGGCCAGGCGATGTCGGCTTGACTTTGACCAGTGCCATTTACTTGGCCTCCCCTGCTGCGAAATTGATCTCCTGGCCCGGCTTCAGGCACACGTAGGCCTTCTTCCAGTGGCGACGCCGGCCGATAAAGCGGCCGAAACGCTTTTCCTTGCCCTTGACGTTGGCCACCTGGACGCTGTCGACCTGAACCTTGAACAGCAATTCCACGGCGGCCTTGATTTCCGGCTTGGTTGCGTCCGCGACGACTCGGAAAATCACCTGTTCGTTCTTG
>JANMYN010000120.1:0-2098 GCA_031382195.1 Betaproteobacteria bacterium | reverse complement strand
GCTTGCGCAATGGCCACCGCGAGATTGATGGCGGCGCAGGTTTTGCCGGTGCGCGCGCCGCCGGAGACGAGCACGATGACTTTCGGCACCTGCTTGCCCAGCAGGCGCCGCAGTCCTTCGGCCTGGTCGGATGGCTGTAGGCTCATCGATGCCGCCTCAGATCGCGAATTCCGCGCCCATCATGGCGGCGGGAATATCCTGCTCTAACAGAGCGCGGATCGGGTTATCCCGGGCCGCGGACAGCGCGCGATGCAGCAGGTATTCGCGGTTTACCGGATGAATGTCTTCCGGCACGCGCTGCCCGTTGGCGACGTAGTGCACCGGCAGCCGGTGCCGGATCACCGCGTCGAGCACGGCGCCAAGGCTGGCAGCCTCGTCGGTCTTGGTGATGACGCATCCCGCCAGGCCTTTGCCTTTGTACGAGTTCACGACATCCTCGATGGTGTCGCCCTGGCAGGTTGCGTTCAGCAGCAGCAGGCGCTTGATGCCTTCGCCCTGCCCGCTGAACATGGCGACTTGTTCCGCCACATGCTGATCCTTCTGGCTCATGCCGACGGTATCGATCAGCACCATGTGCTTGTTGCGCAGTTCGGACAGCGCGATTTCCAGATCGGCGGCATCGCGCACCGCATGCACCGACACGCCGAGAATGCGACCGTAGATGCGCAGATGTTCGTGTGCGCCGACCCGGTAGTTGTCCGTCGTGAGCAGTGCAAGGTTTTTCGCGCCGTGGCGCACTACGCAACGCGCTGCCAGCTTGGCGGTAGTCGTGGTCTTGCCCACGCCAGTGGGACCGAGCAGCGCGTAGACACCGCCCTTGGTCACGATGTCGTCCGCGGTACTGGTTATGAGATTCTTGTCGAGCGCCTTCTTTATCCACCCGTGCAGGTCCGCCATACCGCTATCGGCCGGGGATTTTTCCAGCAAGCGGCGCGACAACGCCGGGCTGAAGCCGCCCGCGAGCAGCGTCGACATCATGCGCAGCTTGTCCGGTTCACGGCGCTGCATCTCGCCGAGCATGAGGCCGGAGAGTTGTTCGTTGATCAACCCGCGCATCGACTGGATTTCACGGATGACGGTGCGCGCGATGTGTTCGCTGGCCGGCGCCAGGATCGGCGCAGCCGCCACGGGTGGGGCCGGCGGTGCCGGCTTCGGTTGGGCAGAGGCTTGCGCGTGCTTCGCGAGCGCGCTCACAGGCATCTTCACCTTGACTGTCTGCGAGTGCTGAGCCGGAACATTGTTCATCGCGGAGCGCACGGCGAGAGGCTTGGCGACCATCGGTTCGCGGGCCGCGTTATCAAGGGCGCGCGCTTCGGCATGCGGTATGGCGAGAATTTCGACACCACCCTCGACGCGACGATTCGACAGGATGACGGCGTCGGCACCGAGTTCGCGCTTGACCTGATGCAGTGCCTCGCGCGCATTGGTGGCGAAAAATTGCTTCACGTTCATGACTTACCTCCGAGAATCGAAGCCACGCGGATTTTGCGGTTATCGGGAATTTCAGTGTGCGCAATCACGCGCAGATGCGGAATCGTCCGACGCAGGAAGCGCGACAGCGGCGCGCGCAGTTGCGGCGCGACAAGCAGCACCGGCGAATGCCCGAGCTGCTCGAGTTTGGCGGCCGCCGTCGCCGCCTCGGCGGCGAGTGCGTCGGCCAGACCGGGTTCGATGCCGGGCGAACCGCCGGTCTGCATGGCCTGGATGAGCAGGCGTTCGAGATCCGGCGACAAAGCCACGACCTGGACTTCGTTGCTGGCCGGGGCGAGTTGCTGTGCGATGGCGCGGCCGAGCGCAATGCGCACTTGCGCCGCGAGTTCATGCGGATCCTGCGTGCGCACGCCGTGCGCGGCGATTGTTTCCAGGATGGAGCGCATGTCGCGGATGTGCACGCCCTCTTCGAGCAGCGACTGCAAAGTTTTCTGCAGCACCGCCAGCGTAATGATCTTGGGAACCAGGTCTTCGACGATTTTCGGCGCATCCTTGCCGACATGGTCGAGCAGTTGCTGTACTTCCTGGCGCCCGAGAAGCTCGGCGGCATGTTGCTGCACGATGTGATTCAGATGCGTTGCGACCACGGTGCTGGCATCCACGACGG
>JANMYN010000116.1:0-7815 GCA_031382195.1 Betaproteobacteria bacterium | reverse complement strand
GCGGAATTTCCCGAGTTGATTGCGCAGGTCGAGGCGATTGCGCACAAGACTTACGAACTTACGGACTTTCTGGTGAACGTTGCGCGCATCGAGAGCGTCCCGGGTCAGTTCAGCGGGTCGGTCACCTATCACGACTCCTGTTCGGGATTGCGTGAGTTGAACGTCAAGACGCAGCCGCGCGCCCTGCTTGCAAAAGTCGCGGGCCTGAGCATCAGGGAAATGCAGCAGCCGGAGCAGTGCTGCGGTTTCGGCGGCACCTTCGCGGTGAAATACGGCGAAATCTCCACGCGCATTGCCGACCTCAAGTGCGAGGACGTGCAGTCTACGCAGGCCGATGCGCTCGTGCTGGGCGATCTTGGCTGCATGTTGAACATCGAAGGCAGATTGCGTCGCCGCGGCGACAAGAATATACGGGTGCTGCACGTCGCGGAAATTCTCGCCGGCATGACCGATCCGGTTCAGGACCTGGACCGCAGGACTGCGGACTAAAGCCGGGAGAGAAGAGATGCAGGTTTCATCGAATCAGTTCAAACAGGCCGCCAGCCGGAAGCTCGCCGATCCGAAGTTACAGAAAGCGCTGCACAACGCCAAGGGCAAGCTCGTGGTGGCGCGCTCCCGCTCCATCCTGGAGCTGGACAACTTCGAAGAGTTCCGCGAGGCGGCTGCGCGCGTCCGTGACTTCGGCCTTCAGCACATGGACCTGCTGCTGGAAGAGTGGGAGAAAAAGGCCACAGCCGCCGGCACCATCGTGCACTGGGCGGAAACGCCGCAGCAAGTCAATGAACTTGCGATCGAGATTGCGCGCAAGCACAACGTGCGCAAGATCATCAAGTCGAAGTCGATGCTCGGCGAGGAGACCAACCTCAACCACGCGCTGGAGGCGGCCGGACTCGACGTGCGCGAGACCGATCTCGGCGAGTACATCATCCAGCAGTTCGGCGAGACGCCCTCGCATATCATTGCCCCGGCGGTGCACAAGTCGAAGGATGAAATCGCCGACCTGTTCGCGGAAAAACATGGTCGTCCGCGGCTCGACGACATTGCCGCATTGACCCATGAGGCACGGGAAGTCCTGCGCCCGCATTTTCTCAGTGCGGACATGGGGATCAGCGGGGCCAATTTCCTGATCGCCGAGACCGGCTCGACGATGATCGTCACCAACGAGGGCAACGGCCGCATGACCACCACTATGCCGCGCGTGCATGTGGCCATCACGGGCATCGAGAAAATCGTACCGACGCTGGAGGACATTTCGCTGCTGTTGCGTGTGCTGACCCGGTCCGCGACCGGGCAATCCATCAGCAATTACCTTTCCTTCACCACCGGACCGAAGCGGCCCGGGGACAAGGATGGCCCCGATGAATTCCATGTGATCATCGTGGATGCCGGCCGTACCAAGTTGCTCGCATCCGAGATTCGCGAGGCGCTGCGCTGCATCCGCTGCGGCGCCTGCATGAATCACTGCCCGGTCTACCAGAACATCGGCGGGCATGCGTATGGCTGGGTGTATCCCGGACCGATCGGCTCGATCCTGACGCCGGCCTATGTCGGCATCGAGAAAGCAATCGACCTGCCGAATGCGTCGACGCTGTGCAACCAGTGTGGTGTCGTCTGCCCGGTAAAGATTCCGTTGCCCGACCTGATGCGCAAGCTGCGCGAGCAACAGGTACAGCAGAACCTGCGACCCTGGTCGGAACGCCTCGGGCTCAGGCTGTGGGCGTGGACGGCTGCACGACCGGCTGTTTACGGCGTGGTGACGCGCATCGCCGCACGCATGGGCAAGTGGCTGGGCGGGCGCGATCGACTGCTGCACAGGCTGCCGGCGGCAGGCGCGCAATGGACATCGGGCCGGGACTTTCCCGCGCCGCGCGGCAGGACATTTCGAGAACAGTACGCGCGCCATAGAAAACGGAGAACACAATGAGCGCGCGCGACAATATTCTCAGACGCATCCGCGAAGCAAATGGCCGCGAAGCCGGGAACAGCACAACGCAACGAGACGCTATTCTGGCTCGACTCGACGCTCACGCGCGCGGACCGTTGCCGACGATGGGCTGGGAGCCGGTCGCGCGATTTAAGGAACGCTGCAGTGTCCTGATGTCCACCGTCGACGAGGTTGGCTCGCTTGCAGATGTGCCGCAGGCGCTGGCCTCCTACGTGAAACAGAAAAACCTGCCGACCGCTGGCGCGTGCTGGCCTGAATTCGCAGAACTCGATTGGGCCGGTGCGGGCCTGGCGATCGAAGCGCGCCCCAGTCACGGAGACGACAAACTTGGTATAACCGGAGCATTTTGCGCGCTGGCAGAGAACGGCACGTTGATGCTGCTTTCCGGCGAGAGTACGCATGCGACCACCAGCCTTTTGCCGGAAAATCATGTGGCCATTGTTGCGGCCTCCCGCATCGTATCGACAATGGAGGATGGCTGGGACCTGCTGCGTAGCGAGCATAACGGACTGCCGCGCCAGGTGAACTTCGTATCCGGCCCGTCGCGCACTGCGGACATCGAGATGACGCTGGTGCTCGGTGCGCATGGGCCTTTCAGGGTGCATGTCATCGTCGTGAGTGGTTAGGCCGTAACAAACCGCAGCATTTGCGGATGCAGCCCTGGCAGCAATCATTGCGCAGAACCTATGCTTGGCATTCCCTTCGAATTCATTCTGTTCTCTCTGACGCTGGCCGGCATTGCGCTGTTTCATCGGCATACGCTGAGAGTCGCCGTGATCGGGTTGTCCGCGATCGTCGCCTACAAGCTGATGGTCACCGGCTTCAGGGCCGGCCCGGGCCTCGACGGACTGATCACGCATCTCGGCCACGAATGGGTGGTGCTCGCCAACTTGTTCGGACTGCTGGTGGGATTTTCGCTGCTGGCCGCGCATTTTCATGACAGTCGCGCGCCCGAGGTGTTGCCGCGCTTCCTGCCCGACGACTGGAAGGGCGGCTTCGTACTTCTGCTCATGGTTTTTGTCCTGTCCAGCTTTCTGGACAACATCGCGGCCGCGGTTATCGGCGGCACCATGGCTTCGGCGGTCTTCCGCGGCAGGGTCCATCTTGGCTACCTGGTCGCGATCGTAGCGGCGTCCAATGCCGGTGGGTCCGGCAGCGTGGTCGGCGATACCACGACGACGATGATGTGGATCGCCGGCGTGAGCCCCGCTTCGGTATTGCATGCCTACGTCGCCGCAGCGACAGCGATGTTGTTTTTCGGCGTGGTGGCGGCGCGCCAGCAGCAGCGCTATGCACCCATTGCGCCCGACCCTCCTGCCGGTGTGCGAGTGGACTGGGTCCGGCTGGGGATCGTCGGATTCATGCTGCTGTCCGCGATTGCGGCCAACGTCACCATCAATGTCGGTTTCGCGGAATGGGCCGACCGCTTTCCGTTCATAGGCGCGGCGATCTGGATCGCGTTGCTGGCGACCATCCCGCTGCGGCAACCAGCCTGGAAGCAGGTGCCGGATGCGATTAGGGGCAGCGTATTTCTGCTGTCGCTGGTGCTGGCTGCTTCGCTGATGCCGGTGGAAACGCTGCCGGCGGCCTCCTGGCAGACTGCGCTCGGGCTCGGCTATCTTTCGGCGGTGTTCGACAACATACCCCTGACCGCGCTTGCGCTGAAGCAGGGCGGACATGATTGGGGCATGTTGGCCTATGCAGTTGGCTTCGGTGGTTCGATGATCTGGTTCGGGTCCTCTGCCGGCGTGGCATTGTCGAACCTGTTCCCGGAATCGAGGTCGGTCGGCGCCTGGATATGGCACGGTTGGCACGTGGCTGTGGCTTATCTGCTAGGCTTCTTCGCGCTGCTTGCCATTCTCGGCTGGCACCCGGGCGGCACCCGCGAAGCGCCGCTGCGCGGGCCAGCGAGTCTGCGAGCCCCCGCGGCGGACCGCGCGGTACTTCGCAGCGAGTGTTGCTTGCCGACTCCGGCGGCTTCGCGATACGCTGCGGGTCCCCGCAGGGCCTGACTTCCCCGGGAACAAACAATCGGAGATGCCCGGAAAATGAAAAAACAAGTATTGGTTACCCGTGAAGTGTTCGACGAGACCATCGAATTCCTCGCCAGAAGTTTCGATGTGACCTCAAACCAGGCCAAGGTGGATTTCAACCGGGAGGCGATTATCGAGCGGCTCCAGGGCATGGATGCCGCGGTCATTACCACTTCGGATCCCATTGACGAGGAGTTTCTGTCGCGCTGCCCGGGCTTGAAAGCGGTGTGCAGCGCGAGCGTGGGCTTCAATCACATTGACCTGGAGGCCTGCACACGGCATGGGGTGATCGCCACCAATACACCGGGCGTGCTCACCGACAGCGTTGCCGACATGGCGCTTTGCCTGACGCTCGCGACAGTGCGCCGTTTGAGCGAAGGTGAGCGGATGGTGCGGGCGAAACAGTGGAAGGGCTCGCACCTCAAACAGCTGCTGGGACACGATCTGCACCACGCCACGGTAGGGGTATGCGGTTTCGGCAGGATCGGCCAGGCGATCGCCAAACGCCTGCGCGGATTCGACACCAAGGTGCTCTATACGGACATCAGTCGTGCCGACCGGAAGATCGAGGATGCACTCCAGGCCAGCTACGCCAGCAAGGACGATCTGCTGCGGCAGTCGGACATCGTCATCCTGATTCTGCCTTACACGCCTGAGACGCATCACTACGTCGGCAAGGCGGAGCTTGCAAGGATGAAGGCCTCGGCGGTGCTGATCAACATGGCGCGCGGTGGAATCGTCGACGATGCGGCGCTGGCAGATGCGCTGAAAACAGGGCGCATCTGGTCCGCGGGCGTTGATGTCTACGAAAACGAGCCAGTGGTAAATCCTGCGCTGTTTGATCTGACTAATGTTGTGCTCACGCCGCACATCGCCAGCGCCACCGAAGCCACGCGGCGAGCAATGACAATGCTCGCCGCGCAGAACTGCGTTGCAGCGCTTACCGGCGCCACGCCGCCCAACCTGCTCAATGCTGATTACAAGAAATACTTGAAGACCTGATTACCACGGAGGCACAAAGAAGAACGGGAAAACTCTTTCAACACGAAGGGAGCACGAAGGAAGTACGAGGACTTCATGTTCGTTCCTTTGCGTTATTGGCGTCTTCGCGGTTCAAATTTTCCTTTCTTTGTGCCTCTGGGTCTAGATCAAACTCATGACAGAACTGTACAAACTCGGCCTGCGTGAAGCGGCGCTGCGCATCCGTTCCGGCAAGTTGACCAGCGCCGGCTACACGCGGGACTTGATCGTGCGCATCGATGCGCTGGAAAAGGATGTCCAGGCATGGCAGTGGCTCGACCGCGCGCGCGCGCTGGAAGTGGCGGGCCAGGCGGACAGGTCCGACAGTGCGATGCGGGTTGCACATCCGCTGCACGGCATTCCGATCGGGGTCAAGGATCTGTTTTACACGGCGGGCATTCCCACCGAGATGGGGTGCCGTGCCTATGCCGGTTTTGTACCGGACGTTACCGCCGATGTCGTTGCGCGGCTCGAGTCCGCGGGCGGAATCATGTTCGGCAAGACCGTCACCACCGAAGCTGCATTCATGGTGCCGGCCAAAACCCGCAATCCTTGGAACGTCGCCCACACGCCGGGCGGATCTTCGAGTGGATCGGCGGCGGCCGTCGCGGCCGGGTTCGTTGCCGGGGCGCTTGGAACACAGACCAACGGTTCGGTCATCCGGCCGGCTGCGTTTTGCGGCATCGTCGGTTACAAACCGAGTTTCGGCCAGATGTCCGCGCGCGGTGCGATGCCGTTCGCGCCGACATTGGATCAGCCTGGCGTTTTCGCCCGCTCGGTGGCGGATGCGGCCTTCCTGGCGTCGAGTCTGACGGCACAGCGCTCGGCGATCACGCCGGAAGTCCGGCCATTGCGCAATGCGCCGAAATTGGCCGCGGTGCGCTCCCCGGTGTGGTATCTCGCGCAGCCCGAGCAGCGCACGCAGTTCGAAGCAGACATTGAACGACTGCGCGACGCGGGGGCGTCAGTCGATGTGCTCGAGATCGCCGGCGAATTCGATGGCGCGCACAAGATTCACCGCACCATCATGCTGTATGAGGCCGCGAGACTCGCGAAAAAAGCAAGGGAGATCTGGCGTGGTGGATTTTCCGATTACCTGAACAAAGCGCTCGATGAGGGCGAGGCCATCCGCGAGACAGATTACCGCGAGGCTTTGAAGCTGCGCATCGAGTTGCAGCAAAGCCTGGCGGAGTTTTTCGACCGCGGGTATTCGGCGATCATCACACCGCCGGCTGCCGGAGAGGCACCGGCCACACGCGAGAATACCGGTGATCCGCGCTTCTGCACCATCTGGACGCTGGTCGGCCTTCCTGCCATCGTGATCCCCACGGGAAAGGGTCCGAATCGCATGCCGCTCGGGTTGCAGCTCATCGGCGCAGCGGAAGAAGAGAACTATCTGTTGGCCACATCGGCGTGGTGCGAACGCTATTCGCCATTCAAGGCATTGGTCTGACGTCCATCGCTGCAGTGAATCGGCCTGCGAAACGGAGAGTGTCGTGAAAGTTGGATTCGTGGGCCTGGGCATCATGGGTCGCCCGCAAGCTCTCAACATCAGGAAAGCCGGATACGAAATGACCGTGTGGGCGCGGCGCAGCGCATCCATGCAGCCTCTGCTCGATGCCGGCGCGAGCGCTTGCGCCAGTCCGAAGGAGGCGGCAGCCGCTGCGGATGTGACCTTCGTCATGGTGGCTGACACGCCGGACGTCGAGCAGGTCATCCTCGGGCCGGGCGGCATCGTCGAAGGCGCGAAGCCCGGCTCGGTCGTCGTGGACATGAGCACGATATCGCCGGTGGTCACGCGCGAGATTGCCAAGAAGCTTGCCGCAAAAAATATCGAAATGCTGGATGCGCCGGTGTCCGGCGGTGATATCGGCGCCATCAACGCCACGCTGTCGATCATGGTAGGCGGCAGGCCTGAAATTTTCAGCAAGGTCAAACCGCTGTTCGAATGCATGGGCAAGAACATCGTGCATATCGGCGCCAATGGTGCCGGGCAGGTGGCGAAGGCCTGCAATCAAATCGTCGGCGCGGTCATGCTCGAGGCGGTCGCCGAAGGATTGACCCTCGCGCGGCGCAATGGCGCAGATCCGGCCAGGGTGCGCGAGGCACTGCTCGGCGGCTTCGCGTGGAGCAAGGTGCTCGAATTCCAGGGCCGCCGCATCATCGAACGCGATTTCAAGCCGGGCTTCAAGGCCAGGTTGCATCGCAAAGACCTGAAGATCGTCACCGACACTGCCGCGCACCTGGGGCTTGCGCTGCCGCAGGCGAGCCTGGTCGCGACGCATTTGAACGCACTGGTGGGCATGGGTCTCGGCGATGAGGATTCCGCCGCCGTGGTCAAGGTCATCGAGCGCGCCGCGGGTGAGCTTCGCTGATTAAACCTCGGCGCGAAGACATAAACGCAATTAACACGAAGGAGAACAAGATCAAGACCCTTCACGAAAATGGTACGAAGAACGCAACCGAATTTATCCAAATCGCACAAATTCTCCTATGGGCACCCGGAATTTTGCATTCCTTCTCTTTGCCTAAAAGGGTACTCCACGCTATCGCGAGGGGATTCGTGACCCTTTTGTGTTCATAGAGTGTGAATTGAGGAGAGAAAAGTGAAGGTGGGATTCATAGGTCTGGGTGCCATGGGCGTGCCGATGGCGGAAAACCTGCTCAAGGGCGGGCATGTGCTCTACGTTTGGGCCCGGCGCGCCGATGCGGCAAAGCCGCTGACCGACAAGGGCGCAAAACTGTGCGCGTCGCCCGCAGACGTGGGCGCAAGCGCGGAGGTAACGTTCACGATCGTCACCAATGGTGCCGACGTCG
>JANMYN010000106.1:0-5635 GCA_031382195.1 Betaproteobacteria bacterium | reverse complement strand
AACGTCAGCACCGGGCTGATTGCCATTGTCGTCGCGCTGATCGTGGCCAGCCTGAGTCTGTTTACCGTGGATCAACGCCAGAATGCGATCGTATTCCGGCTGGGCGAAATCGTTTCCATTAAGACTGAGCCGGGGTTGTTTCTCAAGGTGCCGCTGGTCGACAACGTGCGCTTTTTCGATGCCCGCATTCTTACACTCGATGCCGAAGAAGCGCAGAAGTTTGTCACGGCCGAGAACAAACCGGTACTGGTGGATTCGTTCGTAAAATGGCGCATCATCGACGTAAAACAGTACTACGTCAGCGTGCAGGGTGACGAAGGCCTCGCACGGGTGCGGCTTACCCAGGCTGTCAATGGCAGCCTGCGCGAAGAATTCGGCAAACGCACCATCCACGATGTCGTGTCCGGCGAGCGCGAGCAGATCATGGACCTGATGCGCAAGCGGGCGGACCAGGATGCGCGCGAAATCGGCGTCCAAGTCCTCGACGTGCGTTTGAAGAGGGTTGACTTCACGCCGGAGATCAGTGAGTCCGTCTACGGCAGGATGCAAGCCGAGCGCAAACGCGTGGCTAACGAGCTGCGTTCGACCGGCTTTGCCGAGGCCGAGAAAATACGCGCCGATGCCGACAAGCAGCGCCAGGTGGTGATCGCCCAGGCCTACCGCGACGCGCAGCGTCTGAAAGGCGATGGCGACGCCAAGTCTACGGCGATTTATGCGCGCGCCTTCGAGCGCAACCCCGAGTTTTATGCTTTCTATCGCAGTCTGGAAGCCTATCGGCAAAGCTTCAAGAACAAGGGAGACCTGCTGATACTCGAGCCGACTTCGGATTTCTTCAAGTACCTGAAGAACCCGACGGGACGCGCAAAATAATCAACGGCGGCAGTGGGAGCGCGGCCGCTTGCGCGCGGTGGGAAGATGAGGATGGAAGCTTATACGAGTAACCTGATGACGGCCGTCGCACTGATGCTCGTGATCGAGGGGCTGCTTCCTTTCCTGCTGCCGACGATATGGCGCGATGCCTTCCGCCGGCTGACCGAAATGTCAGATGGCCAGATCCGGTTCGTGGGCCTGTCCTCCATGCTGGCGGGACTGCTGCTGCTTTTCCTGACGAAATAGCCCAACATAGCCGATTGGACCGTAGCGATTCGCACGGCCCGATTTTCCCTGTCGAATGATCATGCAGAAATGGCTGCTTCCTGAATACATCGAAGATCTCCTGCCCGGTGAGGCGGCGAGAGTGGAATTGTTGCGCCGACGCATTCTCGATCTGTTTTTTGTCCACGGCTATGAACTCGTCGTGCCGCCGATGCTGGAATATCTTGATTCCCTGCTGACCGGCACAGGCCATGACCTGGATCTGAGAACCTTCAAGCTGGTGGACCAGTTGTCCGGCCGATTACTTGGATTGCGCGCGGATATGACGCCTCAGGTGGCGCGTATCGATGCACATCTGCTCAACCGGCAGGGCGTCACCCGATTATGTTACGCGGGTACGGTGCTGCATACCCAGCCATCCGGACTGCTGCGCACCCGGGAACCGATGCAGATCGGCGCCGAGATATATGGACACGCGGAGCTGGAAAGCGACATTGAAATCCAGACATTGATGCTGCGTGCTCTGCAGGCCACTGGCGTGCAGGGTGTGCATCTCGACATTGGCCATGTGTCCGTGTTTCGTGCGCTCATTACCCGCGCTGGCGCGACTGCACGGCAGGAAGCCGAGCTGTTTCAGGTTTTGCAGGCCAAGGACTTGCCGGCGCTGCGCGATCTGTCCAACGGGCTTGATGTTGCGACGCGCGAGGCATTGCTGTTGTTGCCGGAACTCTACGGTGGAACCGAGGTGCTGACCACAGCGCGCGAGCGCTTGCCGAAGTATCCGGAACTCATCGCCTGTCTTGATGCGTTGGCGAAAATCGGCGGGCAGTTGAACGGTGATGTGAAGGAGTTGTGCTTCGATCTCGCGGAACTGCGCGGATACCACTATCACAGCGGCGTGGTGTTCGCCGCTTACGCCGGCAACAGGCCGGATGCGATTGCGCGTGGCGGACGCTATGATGAAGTTGGCCGCGCGTTCGGCCGCGCTCGTCCGGCGACCGGATTCACGATGGATTTGCGCGAACTCGCAGAGATGGGGAGCGAAGACAAGAGCCCGTTACGCATACTCGCACCGTACCAGCCGGCAGATGCGGGCCTGCAGGCCGAGGTTGCGAGATTGCGGGGTGCCGGTGCGATAGTCATATCGGACCTGCCGGGGCACGAGGAGAACCGCGCGGAGCTCAACTGCTCGCAGCAACTGGTCGCCAAGGCGGGTGCCTGGAAGCTGGAGCCGTTCGATTCAAGCCCGCGAAACCAAAAGTAACCGCAGCATAACCAGAGGTCTTGATGGCAAGCAACGTAGTAGTCATCGGCACCCAGTGGGGTGACGAGGGCAAAGGCAAGGTGGTCGACTGGCTCACGGATCACGCCCAGGGTGTCGTGCGATTCCAGGGTGGCCACAACGCGGGGCATACGCTGGTCATCGCAGGGCGCAAGCAGATCCTGCGGCTGATTCCATCCGGCATCCTGCGCGAGGGCGTCAACTGCTATATCGGTAACGGCGTGGTGCTATCGCCGACTGCACTGCTGCAGGAGATCGCGGAACTGGAAACGGCCGGCGTTGATGTGCGATCGCGCCTCAAGATCAGCGACGCCTGTCCGCTCATTCTCCCCTATCACGTGGCGATCGATCAGGCCCGCGAGACGGCGAAGGGGATAGGCAAGCTAGGCACGACGGGCCGCGGCATCGGGCCGGCGTATGAGGACAAGGTTGCGCGTCGGGCGATTCGCCTGCAGGACCTGTTCGTGCCCGGCAGGTTCGAGGAAAAGCTTCGCGAAGTGCTCGACTTTCATAATTTCGTGCTGGCGCATTACCTGAAGGCAAAGCCGGTCGATTTTCAGACGACGCACGACGAAACCCTGGCGTTGCGCGATCAGCTTGCGCCCATGATTGCCGATGTGCCGCGTGCGCTTTATGATGCGCACCGCGCCGGCAAGAATCTGTTGTTCGAGGGCGCGCAGGGAACGCTGCTCGATATCGATCATGGAACTTATCCGTACGTGACTTCGAGCAATTGCGTTGCCGGGGCGGCCGCGGCAGGCGCGGGCGTCGGACCGCAGATGCTGCACTACGTGCTCGGCATCACCAAGGCCTATACCACGCGGGTGGGCTCGGGCCCGTTTCCCACCGAACTGGACGACGATATCGGTGAGCAGTTGCGCACGCGCGGGAAGGAATTCGGCTCAGTGACCGGGCGGCCGCGACGATGTGGGTGGTTTGATGCCGCCGCCCTCAAGCGTTCCGTTCAGATCAATGGCGTGTCCGGCCTGTGCATCACCAAGCTCGACGTGCTCGATGGCGTAGAGGCGCTTCAAGTCGGCGTCGGTTACAGGGTCGGCATCGAGCAGATCGACATTCTTCCGTCCGGCGCCGATGCGCTGTCCGATTGCGATCCGATTTATGAAGAAATTCCGGGATGGACGCAGAGTACCGTCGGGATCACGCGTTACGAGGATTTGCCGACGAATGCGCGTCATTACCTCAAACGCATCGAGCAGGCTTGTGGAGTGCCGGTGGACATGATATCGACCGGCCCCGATCGAAATGAAACCATCGTCCGGCGCCATCCGTTCAAGCCGAGGTAGTCAGTGTGCAGGCGAGCATTGTTGCGGACGGAACGGCGGAGGAATTTTGATCTGGTGCCGAGAAGAGGACTCGAACCTCCACAGTGTTGCCACCGCCAGGACCTGAACCTGGTGCGTCTACCAATTCCGCCATCTCGGCACGAGAGGGCGCAAAATGTAATTGGAAAGCGCTGCTTTGTCAACGAAGCGGCGCCTGCCTTCAACGGATTGTTGCAATGAAAACCACAAAAAAAACTTCCAAGCCCGCCAGCGGTAAAACTGCTTCCCGCGGGCGCGCCACGGACGTTCGCGCGCGCGATCCTTTTCTCGATCGTGAGCAAGCACGTTACCAGCATCCGCTGCCGAGTCGCGAGCATATTCTGGGCGTGCTGCTCGAACAGGGCGTACCGGTCTCGGTGGACGAGATGGTGCAGCTGCTTGCCATCGCGCCGCATGAAGCCGAGCCGTTCGAGCGCCGTTTGGGCGCGATGGAGCGCGATGGCCAGATCATGCGCAATCGCAAGAATGCAATTTGCGTGGTCGACAAGCTCGACTTGGTGAAGGGCAAGGTACAGGGTCATCCAGACGGGTTCGGCTTCCTGGTCCGTGATGGCGAGGGAGAGGACTTGTTCCTGCATCCCGGTGAAATGGCCAAGGTATTGCATGGCGATCGTGTGGTCGCGCGCGAAGGCGGCATCAATGCGCGCGGCCGGCGCGAGGGGCATATTGTCGAAGTGATCGAGCGCGCCAACCGGACGGTGGTCGGCCGTTTCCTGAACGAGCACGGCATTGGTGTCGTGGCCCCGGAGGATCGCCGCATCAGTCAGGACATTCTGATACCGGGGGGTGCAAACGGTGGGGCCAATCCTGGCCAGGTCGTGATCGTCGAAATCATCGAGCAACCGCAGCGCCACGCGAAACCGGTCGGACGTATCGTCGAGGTACTCGGCAATTACGCCGATCCGGGAATGGAAATCGAGATCGCGCTGAGAAAGCACGATCTGCCGCACGAATTTTCCGCGGAGGTAGGGAAAGCAGTCGCGAAATTCCCGGCTGGCGTAACCGAGAAGGACATCAAGGGACGCGAAGATCTGCGCAGCCTGCCACTGGTGACGATCGACGGCGAGACTGCCAAGGATTTCGACGATGCGGTCTATTGCGAGCGCCGTGGCAAGGGATTCAAGCTGTGGGTGGCCATAGCCGATGTCAGCCATTATGCGCGGCACGGCGACGTGATCGATCTCGAGGCGCGGGAGCGCGGTAATTCAGTCTATTTTCCGCGCCGCGTGATCCCGATGTTGCCGGAGGTCCTGTCGAACGGCTTGTGTTCGCTCATGCCAAAGGTGGACCGCCTGTGCGTAGTGTGCGAAATGGATATCTCGGCGCGGGGCGACATTGCCGTTTACCGCTTCTATGCGGCGGTAATGCATTCGCGCGCGAGGCTGACGTATACCACGGTTGCGCAGGCAATCGAAGATCCGCAGGGGCAGACTGCGCGCGAACTCAAAGATCTGGTGCCTCATCTTCAGGCGCTGCACGCTCTGTATCAGGGTCTGGTCAAGGCCCGGGCATTGCGCGGCGCGATCGACTTTGAGACAGTCGAGACGCAGATGTTTTTCGACGACGCGGGCAAGATCGAACGCATCGTTCCCACGCAGCGCAACGATGCCCATCGCCTCATTGAGGAATGCATGCTGGCAGCCAATGTCTGCGCGTCGGATTTCCTGTCGAGCCGCGATCACCCGGCACTGTATCGCGTGCACGAAGGGCCGACGCCGGAAAAGCTCGCCGCGCTGCGCGAGTTCTTGCGCGAATTCGGTCTGCAGATCACCGGCGGCGACAACCCTCAAGCCAAGGACTACGCGCGCCTGCTGGAAAAAATCAAGACCCGCCCGGACGTGCAACTGCTGCAGACCGTGATGCTGCGCTCGCTGCGCCAGGCGGTGTACAGCCCGGACAACGTCGGCCATTTCGG
>JANMYN010000102.1:0-14616 GCA_031382195.1 Betaproteobacteria bacterium | reverse complement strand
ATTCTTTCCCTGCCTGAGTACCAGCTGGGCTGACCGAAAAAACGATCATGACAAAACCTCTCTTCATGCTTCCTTCCAACCGTCGCCGCGCACTACTGCAGGCTTGCTGTGGCGGATTGGCACTTGGTGCCGCGCAATCCGCGGGCCTTCCACTGTTGTTTTCGCGTGCGCTCGCGGCCGACGCGAGCGGCCACAAGCGCATCCTCGTGGTACTCGAACTATCGGGAGGCAACGACGGGCTGAACACACTCGTGCCGTACTCGGACGACGCCTACTACAAGCATCGACCGAAGATCGGCATCCGCCCCGAAAAACTACGCAAGATAGACGAGCGCTTCGGCTTCAATGAGGGCATGGCGGGGTTCGAGCGGCTCTATAAGGACGGCAAGATGGCCATTGTGCACGGTTGCGGCTATGCGCAACCTTCCTTCTCGCATTTCACATCGATGGCGTATTGGCACACTGGTGCGCCTAACAGCGGCGAGGAGTACGGCTGGGTGGGCAGGGTTGCCGATGCGATCGACACGCGCGCGACCCCCAATTTCATTGTAAACATCGATGAAGTGCAATCGCTGGCCGTGCGCGCCCGCGAGCATGTGCCCGTGGTGTTCGACGACCCGGAGAAGTTCGGCCGCAAAGGGCTTTACCAGGAGCGTGCACTGCTCGATCGAGTGCCTGAGATAAACCGCGATGCCAGCGCGTCGAGGCAATACCTGCAGGACGTGGCAAGAAGCGCACGCGAGGCTTCGCAATTGGTGCGCGACGCCTGGTCCGGCTACAAGACTCCGGTCGACTACGGCATCGTGCCGGTGCAGCTTCCGAAAATCGCTTCGCTGATCGCGGCTGGCATGCCAACGCGCTTGTACTACACCTCGTATCGCCACAATGCCTTTGACACCCACGTGCAGCAGGCAGATCTGCATCAACGACTGCTGACCTATGTTTCCGATGCAGTCGCGGGATTCATGAACGACATGCAACGAATCGGCCGCGCCAACGACGTGACAGTGCTCGTCTTTTCGGAGTTCGGTCGCCGTGTTCCGGAGAACACCAGCCTGGGAACCGATCACGGCACGGCAAATCATATGTATGTCATCGGCAAGCCCGTCAAAGGTGGCCACTACGGACGCGCGCCGAGCCTGACCGAACTGGACGGGGGGGACAACTTGGTTTTCACGACAGACTTCCGCCGCGTCTATGCCAGCGTAATCGATGGCTGGCTCGGCTACCGCGATACCGAGCGGCTGCTGTCCGGAAAATTCGAGACCTTCCCCGTTTTTTCCTGAATTTCTTTGCAGCGCAGGCACAATCCGTTTTCAGGTTTAATATACGCGCTCGCGCTGGCTTGCCGTCGTGCGCCATCAGGGGGCATCGCAAGGCAACCATTTGCAGATCCGCCGATTGCCGGCATGTGACTTGCGTTTGCGTGCAACTAAATTATAGCGGCCGGCGTTCTCACCGGTTTGTGTTCGCGTCCGGAACAAGGCAATGGAAATCAAAAATAAAGTTTACGACGGTATTCTGGTGATCTCGCCCGAGGGAAGAATAGACCACGCCAACAGCGAAAATTTCCGCACCAGTCTTGGGCCTTTTGTCGATCGCTGCAAGAGCGACGGCGAACGCATCGTGCTCGATCTCGCCGGGGTTGATTACATCAGCAGCGCGGGACTGCGTTGCTTTATGCTGGCGGAAAAACAAGCGAAGGGACAGGGCGGAACGATAGTCGTGGCGGCCATGCAGCCTGTGGTGAGGGAAATATTCGAGATCAGCCGGTTTACACTGGTATTTGAGACTTTCTCGACAGTGCGCGAGGCGCTCGCCAAGTTTTCCGCAGCTGCCCTCAAAGCCTACCGGGCCTAGGGACAGCATGCTGGTACGTTTCTGGGGCACGCGCGGATCGATCCCGGTCGCGCTTACGTCGTCCGATATCCGACGCAAGGTCGAGACAGCGCTCTCCATGGCGATCGCCAAGGGCGTAAATTCGCCCGACAAGCTGCGGACTTTCATCGATAACGATCTCGACTTCTCGGTCTCGCAGACTTACGGCGGGCACTCACCCTGCGTGGAGATCGAGACCGTGCGCGCGGAATACCTGGTATGCGATATGGGCAGCGGCGCGCGGGCCTTCGGCAGCCGCATCATGGCGGCCCAGAAATCGGAGCCTACGGTGGTCAACGTGCTCATGTCCCATGTCCACTGGGACCATATCATGGGTTTTCCCTTCTTCGCCCCAGCTTACGTTCCGGGCGCACGCATTCGCATATTCGGTTGTCACGATGTCGTCGAGAAGGCATTCCGGCTGCAGCAATCCGCGCCCTGCTTCCCCGTCGAATTCTCCAGGCTCACTGCCGATATCGAGTTCGTAAAGCTGGAGGCAGGCCGGAGCGTCGACATCGCCGGATACCGGGTCACACCCAAGTTGCAGCGGCACACCGGTGACTCCTATGGTTACCGCATTGAACGCGATGGCAAGGCAATCGTTTATTCGACGGATTCCGAGCACAAGCTCGAGGACCCGACCGAGACGGAGTCGTTTGTCGATTTTTTTCGCAATGCCGATCTGGTGATTTTCGACGCCATGTATTCACTGCTCGATGCCGTATCGGTCAAGGAGGACTGGGGCCATTCGAGCAATATGGTCGGCGTGGAGCTGGCGCAACTGGCGAACGTCAAACATCTGTGCATGTTTCATCACGAACCCGCGTTCAACGATGAGCGCATTCAATCGGTGCTCAATGAAACAATTCGATTCGAACAGCTCACGCGAGGCAGCAGACCTCTGATCGTCAGCGCCGCATTTGACGGAATGGAAATCGAGGTTTGACCGATATCACGCAAAAGCCCGACGTGAAGGCGTCGGACAAGCGCATCGCGCGCGCTTTGCTTTTGATGCTGGTCGGCGGTCATGGACGCCCTCTGGGCACCGCCGTGCTGATGCTGTTGCTGGCGCTTTCGCTGTTTTCTTCGCTGCCCGCCATCTCCGAATTACGCATGGCGCTGTTCGACGGTTATCAGAAATTAGCACCGCGAAAGCGTGCATCCGCTCCTGCTGTCATCGTCGCCATCGACGAAAAAAGCCTGCGAGAGCTTGGGCAGTGGCCGTGGCCACGCACAACCGTTGCGGCGCTCATCGAAGCGATAGCGAAGAATGAACCGGCCGCAATCGGCGTTGACGTTCTGATGCCGGAATTGGACCGCATGTCCCCGGCAAGCATCGCCGGTCTGATTGCAAAACTGGATCCCCAGCTCGCCCAACGATTGGCGCAGTTTCCGAGCAATGACTCGGTTCTGGCCAATACCCTGCGCCGGCATCCGGTAGCACTTGGTATCGCCGGTGTCGAACAAAAGGGAACAGCCGTTGCCAGCAACCGCACTGCTCCGTTCCGCATACAAGGCAGCGATCCGACTCCGCATCTGCGGCATTTTGCCGGAACACTGCGCAGTCTCGAGCAACTCGACGCCGCGGCACCCGGTCATGGTCTTCTGAGCGTCGATACGAGTGGAGGCATCGTGCGCCGGGTTCCATTGCTGGCATCGGTTGATGGCGTGCTGACTCCGGCCTTGTCCATGGAGGTCTTGCGCATCGCAACCCATACTCCCGCCTTCGTGGTGGTTGGCGAACCGGATCGCCTGAATGGCATCGGCGTCGGCGACGTCTTCATTGCGACCAACGCGGACGGCACGGTATGGATGCATTTTGGCCCGCACGACGAAGATCGCTTCGTATCGGCCGCCGACGTGCTTCAGGGACGCATCGACCCCGAGCAGATGCGCGGCAAGATTGCCCTCATCGGTGCGACCGGACTGGGACTGCTCGACTATCAAACCACGCCCATCGGCCAGCGCATACCCGGCATCGAGATTCACGCCCAGATCCTGGAAAGTATTTTCGATGGCAGCTTGTTGCACCGGCCGGAATTTCTCGGAAATCTGGAACGGGTGATCGTGTTGGCGGCAGGATTGATTCTGATACTCGCCGTTCCCGCCGTGAAGCCGGGAATGGCGGCATTAGTCTACGCATTCTTGATGGCGGGCCTGCTCGCAATAGGGTTCACGCTTTATCTCTGGCAGCAGATGCTGGTTGATGTCGCCTGGCCAGCCGCGGTGTGCACAATATTGTTCGGTGTCATGCTGACGGGCGCTCTGACCGAAGCAGACCGGCAGCGCCGCATTTTGCGTCAGGCACTGCAAGCCGAACGCGAGACGGCGGCTCGGGCCGCCGGCGAGCTTGAAGCGGCACAGCGCATCCAGATGGGCATGCTGCCTCCGCCATCCGGAAATTTCTACCGCGACAATCGCTTCAGCTTGCAGGCTCTCATCGAGCCTGCGAAATCGGTCGGTGGCGACCTCTATGATTTCTTCAAACTCGACCGCGACCGACTGTTCTTCATGGTCGGGGACGTGGCTGGCAAGGGCTTGCCGGCGAGTATCTTCATGGCCGTCAGCAAGGCGTTATATAAAAGCACGGCATTACGCATGGAAGGAGGCGCCGACATCGGCGAAGTCATGCGCGCAGCCAACGCAGAAATTGCGCGCGATAATCCCGAAATGCTGTTCGTGACTGTATTTGCCGGAATACTCGATCTGAGAACCGGGGAACTGAACTGGTGTAACGCGGGACACGATTCGCCTTTCTGTCTGCGCTCCGACGAGATGCAACCGACCAGACTCGAAGGTAATTCCGGTCCGCCGCTGTGTGTCATCGAAGGCTACGCATATAGCCCGGAACGCTACTGTTTACAGCGGGGCGAAGCATTGTGCCTTTTCACAGACGGCGTCACGGAAGCAATGAACGCGACCGACGAACTCTACGGGCGAGCCCGTTTGCTTTCGGTTCTGCAGTCGTGCGCGGGCTCGACCCAGGCAGCACAACTCGTCAATGCAATCAGAGACGACGTGCGCGCCTTCGTGCTGTCCACCGAGCGCTCGGACGACCTGACGATCCTTGCACTGCGCTGGAACGGGGGTGAGATGTGAAAAGCCGGTGGTGGCGCCGGGAAGCCGGCCACGCGCAATGCTCAGCGCACGTTAACTTCCACGCGCCGGTTCATGGGCTCGGAAACGCCTTCGGGAGTCGGAACCAGCGGTTCGCGTTTGCCGCGGCCGAAAACTTCGATGCGATCCGCGGAAATGCCCCGCTTGATGAGATCTCCACGCACGCGTTCTGCCCGCTGCCGCGCAAGCTGGTCGTTGAATTGCGTGTTGCCCACCGCGTCGGTGTGCCCAATGACCGAAACTTCTGCGTACGGCCTCGCGGCGATTTCGGAAAACACACGTTCGACCTCGCGTTCGGAATCGGGCGTCAACTCGTCGTTGCCTTCAAGGAAGTAAAGCAGGAACGTCGCAGGACGTCCGGGAAGAGCTGCTATGACAGAAGAAAATTCGCGCTTTGCCCGATCGGCGTCATACGTGACAGGCTGCACCATGCCGGGACCGCCGATGTGCGCACCGGCAAACGCCTTGTCCAGAAGAATTTCCTTGCCGCCCTCGGTTCTGACGATAACGCCGCCAATGGGTCCGTTCAGCTTGGGCAGCAAGACGATAAGATCATTGGCTACCGGCCCCGTCGACGGACGCAGGGCCTCAGGTTCGATCGGTTGCGGGGAATGTATCCAGCGAACTGGCTGGGATCCGAACTGCGCGCAACCGGCCATCACCATCGCCGCGATGATGGCCGGTGCGAGAGACAAACGCATCTTCAGTTGGCGGCAGACTCGTCCACTTGCACGATGAATTCAGTACCGCGCACGCCCATGATTGCGGCGGGTGTTTTGATTCGCATGGCTTCCGGAGTTTGCTTGACGATCTTGCCGGACACGACTGCCAGCGTGCCTTTTTTCAGACGGGTATCGAATGCACCCTGGTGGGTCGTGCTGTCGAATACGAAACGCTCGATTACCAGTTCGCTATTCGGTCCGGCCGACAACAGGCTGTTGTCATGGAAGGTAATGCCAACCGAGCCGTCGGCTCCGGTCTTTACCGTATCCTCGACCTCGATAACGGTTCCGACCGGCGCGCCCATCAGCTTGCCGTTGCGCTCTATCTGGACGTCGCCCTTGGATACCTTGATGCGTCCTGCTTCGCCGGCGAACGCGTGCGTACACATCCACGCACCCGCCAACAACAGCAAACCAAAAACAAGGATATCTCTTTGGAAAGTCGATACTTTGGTCATTTTGCCCCCGTTGTTACCCAATCGTAGTGTCGGCACATCTCGCCGGTCACGTATGCATGTCGCAAGAACCGTGCACGTCGACATGATAGCAACGGGCCTACCCCTTGCAACAAGAGGCAAATGCCTGTGCAATTTGGGAAAAACATGCACCGCCTGAATCGCGTCTTTCCCGCGCGGCTACGGGCCTTCGACCAAGTCAAGGCGCTGATCGACGAATTTGGTGAGATAGCCGAACTTGGCCGCGAGGATCGCCACAAACTGACGTTAATTGTCGAGGAATTGTTCACCAACACGGTAAATCACGGCCATGGCGGCGACAGTGACGCACCGGTATTCATCACCTTCGAAGAAGACGCCGGTGACGTGCAACTGATCTATGAAGACTCGGCGCCGCAATTCGATCCCCTTGCAGCGGGGCGCCGCACCGACATCGACACGACAATCAGGGAACGCCGGGTCGGCGGTTTGGGCATTTTCCTCACCATTGCCCTGACTAACAAGGCCGACTACAGTTACGTCGACGGGCGCAATCGCGTCAGTCTCAGGTTTTCCTCAACCCGCGACTAGTTCACGCGTCCGGATTCCAGCCAGCGCCAAGCCAGCGGCGAGCGCCTTACAGCGATGTCGAGCAGGTAGAAAATCAAGGCCAGCGCCGCAAACCACAGCCACAGTTTTTTCGTTGTCCTGCTTTCATCCCCCTGCCGTGCAAACACTTCGGCTATCGACGCAGTTACCTTGCCGCCGGTTGCGCTCGCGAGCGCGCTCAGCAATTCGATGTCGGGCGGGAGGGCACGATATTCATCCGGATAGTCCTGATGCAGCACGCGCACGCCAGCTCGTTGCCACGCCCTCTTGGGCAATCCCGGCAAGTCGACGAGTTCGAAACGCTCTGCCTGCCCCGAACTAACCAAGGGCATACGCACCTGGTAGGTACCGGCCCCGCTCTGCTCGAGCCCAATGATGGCTGAGCTTCCATCGGGCCGCGTTACCTTCACCCGCGGCGCCAATCCATTGCGAAAATTTCCATCCGGCGTGAGCACCGATAATCTGATCACAGCCTCACCGCCGTCACGCTTAACCTGAAAATCCAATGCCTCGCCGGAATCGCGCCGCATAAGGTCGCGCACCTGTTGCGCCCAGAATTTGCCGTACCCCGGCCATTCGATCCAGCTTGCCGCCCAACGATTTTTCACATCCGACGTAAAGGCCAGTGTCTTGCCGAGGCCGTATTGCCAACGCACCAGCAGCGGCGCGCCGGACGGCGAGGTAAGGAGGATCTCAGCATGATCGCGCGCCTTGCTGCTGACGAATCCCCTGAGCTCCGGCAGCCGGTCCGCGTCCAGACCGCGGAAAGCGGCGCTACGATGATTGACGATGGGCCTGAAAGATTCTTCGCGCAGATTGGATCGCACCGCGCGATCGGTCTCTTCGATGAATATCTGCGGAATCGAATCCGCATTTTCTGCCACGTAGGCCTTGCCTTTGCCCCATTTGGCAATGTCGCTCATCAGCACCCGGTCCGCGTCCGCGCCGACGGCCACCGTGGACACGACTATCTTCTCGCTGGCCATGCGCTTGACCAGGGTTTCGAAATCCGCCGGGTGCGTATCACCGTCGGAAAGCAGGATCACATGCTTAGCCTTGGAATCGGTTTTCTGCAAAAGCCGATAAACGATCCCGAGTGCCGGATAGATGTTGGTCTGACCGCTGGCCTGAATCCGGCTGATCTGGTCTTCCGCCTTGCGCTTGGAGCGAACGAATTGCATCGGCACAGCGATATAAGTTTGCGAGTCGAAGGCTACCACCCCGAAACGATGCTGTTCCTCAAGCAGATCGAGAGCGGCACGGGTAGCCTCTTTCGCCATCTCCATTTTGCGGCCTTTCATCGAATACGAACGATCCAGTGCAATCACAAGGGCCAGATCTTTGCGTTTTTCCTGCGCACGGAATTGCACTGGCAGCACTGCCTCCACCGCCGTGTCGCGATAGCCTTGCTCGCCATGGACGTTCTCGCCGCTCACAAACAGCAGGCCGCCACCGAGGTCGCGGACATAGGATTGGATGGCCTGCATCTTGTCGGCGGCAAGGGCTTTCGCCGGCGTGTCGCTTAGGACCACCGCTTCGTAAAGTGCCAGTTCCGAAGCAGATCCGGGTAGCGCGGCGGGGGCAATAACACGCGTATCGATACCCTGGCGAGTCAGCGCGTCGGCAAGATAGTGCGCGCCTTCGATCTGCCCACCCTCGACATAAAGGATGCGAGGGCGAGCGCTCACCCAGACCGACTGCCGCATGCGATTGTTTTCGGAAACGGTGTCCCCCTTGGCAAGGACTTCGGCCGACAGTGTGGTCACCCCGGTTAGCGCGAACCTTGCTTCGAATGCGACGCGATTCAAGCCGCGGTTCAGCTGCAACTTGCGCGTACCCAACACTCTTGCCCCGTCCTTGAGCGCCACCTGGGCGGGCGTTGATACCGATGAATACACGCGTACCGTCACGTTGACCGGCTCGCCCGATTGCACATCCGCTGGCGCGTCGATACCTGCAAGCCAGACATCGTTGACACCCCGCACTTGCGCCGGGATCGGATAGACGCGCACATTCGCCTGCGTCAAACGGGGGAGCACGCGCCAGACGTCCCCTGCAGTCTGGTTGCCATCGGTCAGCAGCACGATGCGTTTCGCACGATCTGGATCCAGCCCCATCAGGGCGGCGTCCAGTGCCTGTTCAAGATTGGTCGCCGTCTGATCAATGACCGTCGAATCGGCTGATTCGTCGCGCGGTCGGCTTCCCGTGATTGTGAGACTGCGCACGCCCCCAGGCTTTTGCAGCATTACTGCGTGATCGGCGAACGCGAGATAACGCGCGTGCACCGGCCTGCCCTCCTTATCGGCCTGTTCGATCCAATGGATTGCACCGTCGATGAACGACGAAGATACGCTGCGGGAAATATCCAGCGCATAAACGATCGATATATTGCCCGATTGCGCATTCCACTCGGGTCGCATCAATGCCAGGGCAAGCGAAATGATCGCCAGGCTGCGCAGTGTTGTCGCTACGAGCAGATGCCATCTGGCCAGCCGAGTGCGGCTTCTGCCGGATAACCAGAACAGAAGCGGCACGGCCGCGAGTAACGCGGCCGGCCAGGCGGTTTGAATGACGAGGGGCAGCGTCATACGGTCATCCGCCGATTCCAGCTCCACCATTCGAACAACAGCAGCACAGCGGCACCAAACAGACACGCGAACCATGCATCGAACGCGATGGCCTGACTCGCGCCGACTTGCACCTCCGCCTCCGGCTCGATTTGCGCGAGCCGGGACTTGTTGATGTCGGTAATCTGGCGATCAAACAGATTCGCCGCGACCCACATGCGTCTGTGCGGCGATACGACTGTGAACAGTCCGGGCGCATCGGCTTCGAATATGCTGCCGCCGGCAATGGATCGCGACGCCAGCTCGGTGCCGTCCGCCTTGACCACGCGCGCGCCGGAAACCGGGACTTCGACCAGCCCAAGCCCGCGGGCGATGACCGCCTGCCCGCGGAACATCCAGTCGAGGGTGTTGCTCAGAAAAATCGGGAAGCCGGCATGCAGCGCGAAATTCGACTCTTCAAGGGCAAAGGAAACGGCAACCCAGCGCGCCCCGTCCTCATGCGCAATGATAAGCGGCACGCCGCCGGGCCCGCTGGCCAGTACTGACTCCGATTCTTTTGGGGGATTTTCGAGCGCGGCAATGGTCGCACGATGAATGCTCAGATCAAACAGCGAAATATTTTCCAGCAATGGGTGCGCAGCATTCCAGGCAGTGGCGGATACGTTGATGATTTCTTTCTGCGATAAAGGCAACCAGTCGACGCGAGAGGGACCAAACAGCAGCGCCGGAACATGGGGACGGGTCTTTGGCGCAAAGCGGTCGAACACGATCGCGTCGAAGCCTCGATCATCGACATAGCGCGTGGGCGTGATGGCAAATACTTGCACCCGCGGTTGCGCGTGCAGGGATTTTTCGAGGAATGGATTGCCGCTTGTCACCAGCGCCATGCGCAGCACGCGACGAACCGGGAGAATCGCATACGCTACATCGTCGTTGGCAAGGGCGTCGCCGGGCAATGTGATCGATGCACGCAGCGGGCCGCTGTCGAATTCGGAGATGTCGATCATCTCAATACGCGTACCGCCCGCCGCGATCGTCACTACCCGGGAGACACGCTTGTCTCCGATACCGGCGATCACCAGTTCAATCCGCTTTTCAGTACCACTGGCATTCATCAGTTCGACGTAGGCCAGCGTCCGGGCGGGATCGGCCGGTGGCGAGCGCACTTCGAAGGCCGTGATGCCGGCATTTTCAACCGATTCAAAAACGGACTCCAATTTCGCCTGCGCGGGTACCATGCCGATTGACACCCCGTCGGTAATGACGACTGTTTCGACCCCGGCAGATTGTGCCGGCAGCGGCATAAGCGGCCGCAAGCCATAGGAGACCTGCAAGCGCGCGAGTTGCGCCTGCGCGTCTTTGCGATTCTGGAAGGACGGCGTGACGACGCGTCGCATGGTATCTGCCAGCCAGATCTGGGTTCCGGCCGCGCGCCCGTCTATCAGGGCGCGGGCTTTGGCCACGGCATGATCCCAGCGCGTGGCGCCGTCGGTGGTACGCGCCGCCATGGTCGGCGAATCGTCGATTACCACGATGAATTTCGACATGGCGCCCTCGGAGACTGCCACGCCCAGCGGGACAACTGCGCTAGCTATCGCTACTGCGATCAGTGCCGCAAGCAGCAGAGACATCCACCAGCGCAAGCGATCCTGGTGTTGGTGAGTTTCGCGCAGCACCCGATCCCAGACCAGGCCTGATGGGACGACCACCGTGCGCGGAGGTGGTTTGAGCCAATACAGCACCGCTACAATGCCGACCGCCATGACCAGGGCCAGTGCCGACAGATAATCCGGCAGTGCCAAGGCACTCATCGCAACAGACCTTCGTCGCGCAATGCCTTTAGCATCAGTTCTTCAAGAGGTATTTGCGTCGACGCGCGTAGATATCCCCAGCCGTGGCTACGGCAGAAGGCTTCGATTTCCGCGCAATAGCGCAAGAAGGTCTCGCGGTAGGCGTTGATCAGATCAGGTGTCACTCGCGTGCGTACTGACTGACCCAGTTCAGAATCGACCAGCAGCACTTCATCCGCAAAGTCCGGTTCGATCTCTTCTGGACTGGTCACGTGAACGGTAAAAACGTCGTGGCGGTATTCGCGAATCACCTGGAAGCTGCGCTCGAAACCTTCACGATCCAGAAAATCGGAGATCACAACAACCAATCCGCGGGTGCGGCGCGCGCCGAAAAAACTGCGGAATGCAGTTTGCAGGCTGGTGCCCCCGGAGGCTTCCAGGCGTTCGAGGAAATGCAATGATCTCCAGACCTGATTCTTGCCGCGACGAGCCGGCATTTCCTCAACCACGCCGTCGGAAAACGCCACCAGGCTGACGCGATCGTGATTGATGAGGCCGATATAGGCGATCGCGGCCGCGAACCTGCGCGCGAAATCGAATTTGGATGGCGCGCCGAAGTCCATCGAGCGGCTGACATCGACGAACACGTAAACCGGCAGATCGGCTTCCTCCTCGAACAGCTTCAGGATGAGGCGATCGAGTCTGAGGTAGGTTCCCCAGTCGAGGTTGCGCGTGTCATCCCCCGGGGAATAGGGCCGGTAGTCGGTAAAGATCATGCCTGACCCGGTACGGCGCGAACGATGATGGCCGCGCAGATGCCCGGCCACGGGACGCCGCGCCAGCATCGTCAGATGCTCAAGCTGGCGAAAAAATTCTTCGCTGAACAGCACGCTTTCCTGGACCAAGATATTTACCCCGATGCGACCGTGCAGACTCTGCCAGCGTTCGGCGCGGGCATCGCTATTACGTAGGTTCCGGCACCCATTCAAGGATTTGCTCTAGAATGGCGTCGGATTCCACGCGTTGTGCTTCCGCTTCGAAGTTGAGCAATACGCGATGCCGCAGCGCCGGCAAGGCAACGGCACGGACGTCTTCGCACGACACGTAGACCCGATCATTCAACAGTGCATGGACTTTTGCCCCGAGGATCAGCGCCTGCGTGCCGCGCGGGCTGGAACCGAAACGCACGTACTTCTTCGTTGCCTCATGCGCTTGGTCCGACTCCGGATGCGTTGCCAGAGTCACCTTGATTGCATATTCCTGCACTGGTCGCGCCACAGGTATTGCACGCGCCGTTTCGCGCATCTGCAAAATCTGACCTTGCTCGAGCACTCGCGTTACCGAAGGTTCCGCCAGGCGCGTGGTCCGGTCGATGATCAGGTGCAATTGCTGCATGTCGGGAAAATCGAGCTTCAGCTTGAAAAAGAAACGGTCCATTTGCGCCTCGGGCAGGGGATAGGTTCCCTCCATCTCGATCGGATTCTGCGTGGCAAGGACAAAGAACGGCTGATCGAGCGCATGCGTCCGGCCGGCCGCGGAAACGCTGTTTTCCTGCATCGCTTCCAGCAGCGCCGATTGCGTTTTCGGTGTGGCTCGGTTGATTTCGTCGGCCAGCACCATGTTGGCGAATATGGGGCCGCGCTGGAATTCGAACGATTTTCGCCCGGCGTCATCTTCCCGGACGATGTTCGTCCCGATGATATCGCCCGGCATCAGATCCGGGGTGAACTGGATGCGGGAGAATTTCAGGTGCAGGACATCCGCCATGGTTTGCACCAGCTTGGTCTTGCCCACACCGGGAATGCCTTCCAGCAATACGTGGCCTCGTGCCAGCAGGCAGGTCATTACGCCGGAAATGATTTCTTGGTTGCCGACGATCACTCGCGAAATTTCATCACGAACCAGAAGGAATTTTTCGCGAAACGCCTGGATTTGTCGGTCGACGGCGACGGAGCTCATTTTTTCTCACTTTCATGCAAGTTCAGGAAATAATTCTTGACGATATTTTTCTGCCGAACCGGCACCCGGTCATGGTTTATCGCAGCTTCTTGGTCATAGCCGGCACGCTCGCGCACGTTCTCGGTCTGGAGCATCGATTTCTGCTCCTGGCTGGGGGAATAGAACCAGCCCGGGTCGCCTTTCCCATTCGGCTCTTCGCCGGCGTCGTCGTTGCGCAGAAGCGTCTCGAGCTTCAACTGCGCATCGAGCCGCCTGGCTGCGGCACCATGCAGCGGGAGCGCCACGGATTCACCCGAAGCGTCGCCAGTCTGGCTGCCGTCGCGCGCGTTGTCGTTTTCTTCCCGCGCAACGGCGGCCTGACGGAACAGCGCGCCGCCGCGCACATTGGAACTGCCGGTCTCGGGCGAGGGTGTCGGATTCGGCGGATTGGTGCGATTATCGAACTGGCTCGCGGTAAGCGGGCTGCGTTGGCTCGTGGCAATCAGGTTGTCTTCCATGCGCCGCTTCACGCTGTTGACCCGGCCCTGCGTTTCGAGGCTTTCGTGTGCTTTCTCGATCGCCTTGGAAACTCGATCGATCGCATCCTGGTTAATAACAGTGTTTCGGCTCACGAGATCCCGTCCCGCAGTTTCCAGCGCCTGACCGATGTTGCTCTCCTGCGCGCGGCCACTATCGGCCGGCTCGCTGGCCTTATCTTCTCGCGCTCCGGAAGCGTCGGCTTTATGTTTGCGCATGAGCTCCAGCGCTTCGTCGACCCGCCCCTGATTCAGTGCCAGCGCCACTGCTTCGAACTTCGGATTTGACTTCAGCGCTTCGGCCAGCCTGGCGAGTCCTTCGCGTGCGGCCGAGGCTTCCATATTTGCCTGAGCGATCGCATCGCGCGCGTCCGCAAGGGCCCGCCTCATTTCCTCGGCAGAAGCATCGGTCTGCTGCAGTTTACCGAGAGCAAGATCGAGTTTCTCGATCTCCGCGCCATGCGGGGCGTCTTTCAAAAGCGATCGTAGATCGGCGGACTCGCCAGGCGCCGCGAAACCGGCTTCGTGGCTGGATTCCAAGGAACGCGACAACAGCGGTGCCATCCACATCAGCGTAGCGAGGAGCAGCCCCAACGCAGCGGCCGCGTAGGCGTTGAAGGGCAGAGTGCGCGGTGCGAGCATGGTCAGATCAAGGCCCGCGGCGGTGGCCGCTGCGCGATGCACCTGCAATTGCGCGAAAGGCGAGGACTCCATCTCTGACAGAAACCAATACGCCGATTTCAGTTCGTCCTTCAGATGCGCACGCGCATCGGCTTGCGCGGCCGCCTGCTGCGTGGAAACTCCTTGCGCGCAGCGCCGTGCAACCTCGATGATTATCGCGGCAAGTGCTGCAAGCAGTGCGATGCGGACTATCGTTCCAGTTATCGGCACATTCGCGTCCAGTGCCGGCTCGATCAACTTGAAGCAAATGAGGCAAAACAGAATGACGCAGAGTGCAAATGCGGCATCCCGGATTGCCCTGTTGATCCATAGGCGACGCCCGAGTGCGCCGAGCACGCCGATTA
>JANMYN010000094.1:0-6924 GCA_031382195.1 Betaproteobacteria bacterium | reverse complement strand
GCGAAATGGCTTGCCATCCCTCGCGGGGATCGTCACGCCGGCCAATGGTACCACCGCAATGAGATCGCCGTAGTTGGTGAAAGTCTGCGGCTTCCAGAAATAATAAAGCAGCAGTGAGCCGACGATCGGGGCCAGGCTAATTGCTCCCAGGAGGAGCAGCATTCTCCTGGTTTTTTTCCGATCGAGAAGATTTGACATGAAAAAATACGTAAAGAAAAATAATCAGGCCGCAAAGAGAATACCATTGCGCCGCGTAACCGTAGTGCTTGGCGATGCCGAAATCCGGCGGCATCCACGAGCGCAAGAGCGCGTCGCCCAGATCATTTTGTTGCTGGACCACAACCGGCTGGACCTGCAGTATGCCGGTGCGGGCGATATAGCGCTCCACAGTCAGGTTCTGCCAAACCGGTCCGCTGTCCTGGACATTGGAGAGCTCGAGAAATCGCCCCGGTACCAGCGCCATCCCGGTCACCTTGACACGAGCTTCAGGGGTGTTGAAGACAGGCAGCCGGCCGCGCTCGGGCCCTGCGCCAATCCATCCGCGATTGATGAGTACGTGCATCGCAGACCCGTCAATCTTCAGAGGCATGACGATTTCGTAGCCGGCCTGTCCGTTGCGCGTTTTGTTATCCAGCAATACCAGACCTTGCGGCACAAATTCGCCGTAGACCTCGACCCGCTTCATGCGTAATTCCTCTACGCTAGCGGGCACTGGCGTCAATCGAATCGGCGGCCCGGACGCGCCAGATTCGTAGGCCCTCTGCAGGCTTTCTTTTTCGTGGGCCCGATTTAACTGCCAGCTACCCGCCGCCGCGGTCAACGCAATACCGATAACCGTTACCAGTGATGGCAACCAACGCGGCCGTCGCCGCGGGGAACCGGTACCGACGGAATGCGGTCGCATATGGAAGAGGCCTGCCTTATCCTTTAGACTACAGGGCCGAGTTCCATCCGCCATGCGCAATGCGATACGTCGTCATCGCTTTCCTAGTGATCATCGTCACGAGTCTCGGTTCTGCGATGTTCTATCTGATCCGCGACAAGGGAAATTCCGACCGCACCGTCAAGGCGCTGACCGTGCGCGTGGCTCTTTCCGTCACACTGTTTGTGCTTTTGATGCTTGGTCATTACTTCGGCATCATCCCCAGATCCGGCCTCTAGAAAAAAACAGCCGCACGTACGTGCGGCTCTAGTTCCCCGCCAATCCCGCGGGGGGGCGCTGCTCTGTTGTTTTTCTTATGCTACTGATTAGTTGCCATCAAAGCCAATATACGAGCACGAACAGCAGCAACCAGACCACGTCCACGAAGTGCCAGTACCAGGATACCCCTTCGAACGCAAAATGATGATCGGCCGTGAAATGGCCGGCGAGGGATCGACCGAGGATGACAATCAGCATGATCGTTCCAACGGTCACGTGAAAACCGTGGAATCCGGTCAGCATGAAGAAAGTGGCGCCGTACGCCCCCATTCCCAGCGTCAGGTTCAGTTCGTGATAGGCATGCACGTATTCGTACGCCTGCAGAGACAGGAACAGGCAACCGAGCACCACCGTGGCGACCAGCCCGGCGATCAACTGCGCGCGATTGTTTTTTTTCAGCGCCCAGTGTGCCCAGGTCACCGTTACGCCGGACGACAACAGAATCAGAGTGTTGATCGCGGGAATACCCCACGCGCCCATCGGCGTGAAGGTTTCTTCGATACCAGGGCCTGAATTCGGCCAGTGAGCGACGAAGCCAGGCCAGATTTGTTCCATGGTATCGCTGCTGGCGAGATCGGGTACGGACAGCACTCGCATGTAGAACAGAGCACCGAAGAATACGGCAAAGAACATGACCTCGGAAAATATGAACCAACTCATGCTCCAGCGGAAGGAGTGGTCCACCTGCGTGTTGAACTTACCGTCCTCGCTTTCGTGGATCACAGTGCCGAACCAGCCGAACATCATGTAAATCATAATCGCCATCCCGGCGATAACAATCCACGGGCCCGCTCCGACCCCATTCATCCACAGCACGCCACCGAATGCCATCAGAAACAACGCGCACGAGCCAACGATCGGCCAGTGCGACGGCTCCGGCAGGTAATAGCGTGTAGATTGGCTTGGCATTTATCGATTCTCCCCAAGTTCCCTAATTGTTCCGGTATCGCCATTGTTCCGTGGTTCATTCCAGCCGGCAACTCATCTTGCAATGAACCTGACCAGCATGATCAGCGTGGTGACGAATATTACTGCGCCGATCACTCCCGCGACTATTATCTGCGCCGGTGTTATGCCGGCAAAATCGTCTTGATTGTCCGCGCGCCTGCGCACCCCCAAGAACGACCAGAACACCGTTTTCAACACGCGCAGCGGCGATGTCTTCCGCACCGGCCGGCGTTCAGCCGCTTTTGCCATTTCTTGGTGTGGCTGCGGTTGGCGTCCCACCTTCGACATTGAAGAAGGTGTAGGAGAGCGTAACCGTCGTCACATCCTTCGGCAGCCCGGGCTCGATCACGAACACGACCGGCATCTGCCGAACTTCGCCCGGCGCGAAATTCTGTTTCGCGAAGCAAAAGCAATCCAGTTTGCGGAAATACTGCCCTGCAATCTGTGGTCCGTAACTGGGGATCGCCTGTCCCGTGATCGGGCGATCCGAGTCATTGCGCACTTCGTACATGACTTGCACCAGTTGCCCGGGATGCGCCTTCAGGCTGACCTGCATCGGGCGAAACTTCCAGGGCAGATCGCTGCGCACATTGGCATCGAACTCCAGGGTCACCAGACGGCCGGTGTCGATCTGCGTATTCGCCAGCGGCGCGTTCGCTTTTTCGACCTCATAGATGCCGGTGACTTCGCAGATCTTTTTGTACAACGGCACCAGCGCATACCCGAAGCCGAACATACCTACGGTCACGATCAGCAATTTGACCAGGATTACGCGATTCGCTTCTATCGTGCTCATGACCAGCGACGCAGAATGATGCTCACGAAAAAAATCAGTGCCGCAGAAAACAGGATCAGCCCCGTCCTGATGTTTTTGGCCTTCAGCCACTTCGCCTGCTGCTTATTCATCTGAAAATCAGGATGTCCGGCTGCCCACGATCACTTTACAGTCGGCGGCGTCTCAAAACTGTGGTACGGCGCCGGCGTCGGCAGGTGGGTCCACTCCAGCGAATCTGCACCCTCCCACGGTTTCTGTGGCGCCTTTTCGCCGCTGCGTATGCATTTCACCACCACGTACAGGAACAGCAATTGCGCCAGACCGAAGCCGAATGCGCCGATCGACGAGATCATGTTGAAGTCGGTGAACTGCGGCGCATAGTCCGGGATCCGGCGCGGCATGCCGGCAAGCCCGAGAAAATGCTGCACGAAAAAAATCATGTTGAAGAAAATCATCGACAGCCAGAAGTGCCACTTGCCGAGTGTTTCGTCATACATGTTCCCGGTCCATTTCGGCAACCAGAAATACACGCCGGCGAAAGCCGAAAACAGTGCGCCGGCCACCATGACGTAATGGAAGTGGGCGACAACGTAATAAGTATCGTGCAACTGAATGTCGACCGGGACGATGGACAGGACCAGACCGCTGAAACCGCCCAGCGTGAACAAGAACAGAAAGCCGATCGAGAACAGCATCGGCGTTTCGAAACTCAACGACCCTTTCCACATGGTCGCCACCCAATTGAACACCTTCACCCCGGTCGGTACCGCGATCAGCATGGTCGCGTACATATAGTAGAGCTGGCCCGTCATCGGCAGCCCGGTGGTGTACATATGATGCGCCCACACCAGGAAGGACAGAATCGCAATCGAAGCGAGGGCGTATACCATCGAGGTGTAGCCGAACAACGGCTTGCGGGAAAATGCCGGAATCACCTGCGAAACCACGCCGAAAGCCGGAATCGCGATGATGTAGACCTCGGGGTGACCAAAGAACCAGAAGATGTGCTGGAACAGAACCGGGTCGCCGCCACCGGCCGCGTTGAAGAAGTGAGTGCCGAAATGGCGGTCGGTCAGGGTCATGGTGACCGCGCCGGCCAGCACCGGCATCACCGCGATCAGCAGGTAAGCTGTGATCAGCCAGGTCCACACGAATAGCGGCATCTTCATCATCGTCATGCCGGGCGCCCGCAGGTTCAGGATGGTCGTGATGATGTTGATCGAGCCCATGATCGAGGACATGCCGAGGATATGGATCGCGAATATCGTCAGATCCATGCCCATCCCCTGTTGCACGGAGAGCGGCGCATAAAGGGTCCAACCCACTCCCGGCGCACCGCCGGGAACGACCAGCGAAAGCAGGAGTAGCAGTGCTGCCGGTGGCAGCAACCAGAAGCTCCAGTTGTTCATGCGCGGAAAAGCCATGTCCGGTGCACCGATCTGCATCGGAATCAGCCAATTCGCGAAGCCGACGAAGGCCGGCATGATCGCGCCGAACACCATGATCAACCCGTGCAGCGTGGTCATCTGATTGAATGCTTCCGGATTCACCACCTGCATGCCCGGCACGAACAACTCGGCGCGGATCACCATCGCCATGAAGCCGCCGGTCAGGAACATGACGAAGCTGAACCACAGGTACATCGTGCCGATGTCCTTGTGATTGGTGGTCTTGACCCAGCGCATGAGGCCGCCGGGATAATGGTTATGTCCGTGTGCGTGGTCGTGTTCGTGTTCGTGACCGATGACTGCGCTCATGGTTGGTTCTCCTCGATATCCTGCGAATTTCTTTGCGTTGAAGCGGGTTGGATTGGCGGCTACTTGGCTGCTTTCACCATGTAATCCACCGCGGCCACCACGTCTGCGTCAGGCAGCGCGACCGAGCCGCCCTTTGGAGGCATCGCGTTTTTGCCTTTCAGCGCACTGTTATGCAGTGCGTCCGCGCCCGCGGCGATACGCGTCGCCCAGGCTGACTTGTCGCCGAATTTTGGCGCGCCGGCCACGCCGGAAGCGTGGCAAACCGAACAGGCTTGTTCGTATGTGCCCTTGCCGTCACCGCGACCCGCGGCGGCACTGCTGGATGTCGCGGTATTCGGCGGGGCCGCCTGCTTGTGCTTTCCGGCCCAGTCTGCAAATTCCGTCGCACTTAGCGCTTCCACAACGATAGGCATGAAACCATGCTCCTTGCCGCAGAGTTCGGCGCACTGGCCGCGATAAGTTCCCGGATTGTCCACCTTGAACCACGCGTCGCGAATGAAGCCGGGCACCGCATCCTGCTTCACGCCGAAGGCGGGTACCCACCATGCATGCAGCACATCGTTGGCAGTGATCAGCACGCGCACCTTCCTGCCCACCGGGACCACCAGCGGGTTGTCCACTTCCAGCAGATAGTGATCGCCTTTAGGTGCATTGCCGTAAATCTGATCGTGAGGGGTGGCGAGCGTGCTGTAAAACATCACGCCGTCGGCCACGCCGGAAAGATCACCTTCGCCTTTCAGGTACTCGTAACTCCACTTCCATTGATAGCCCGTGACCTTGATCGTCATGTCGGGCGAGGACGTGTCGCGCATCGCCAGCACGCTCCGGGTTGCGGGCCACGCCATACCGATCAGGATAACGAACGGAATGACCGTCCAGAGGATTTCGACGGTGGTGTTTTCGTGGAAGTTTGCCGCTTGGTGGCCTGCCGATTTGCGGTGCTTGATCACCGAGTAGAACATCACCCCGAACACGCCGACGAAGATGATCAGACAAATAATGAGGACAATTGTGTGGAGGTCGTACATCTCGCGGGCTACCGATGTGTGCGGCTCCTGCAGATTCCATTTGGCTTTGTCCTGCGCCCAAACCAGGCCAGGGACCAGCATCGTCAAGGTACCTGCGCCAATTTTCTGAAACAACGTCTTGATCATACGTCCCCCAAACTAGTGCCCTGTATTAACGGATTTTCAGGTGTTCTTTCAGGCGGCGCGCCGCGCGCGGGTCAGATGGATGCCGAACTCCACTTCGTTTCCATGGGACCACAATACCAACCTGTCGCTTTCCACGGCCCGGGGCTTCCTGAAAACCACCTGCGCCCAAGTGCGATTGAGTTCGAATCTGAAGAAGCTCGCCCCCTGTTCCAACGCTCAATCGCGACCTGATCCCCACGGACGATCATGCATCCGTAGTCGCCAGCATGGCATTCCACATTTCGGAATACGAAAACCGCCGCCAGGAGATCAAGCCCGTCGAAAGGCAGAACCAGCCATGTTAACGTTGTATGCAAATCCCACGGAAATCGCAACAACAGATAGCGTAGTGGAATCCAAAACGAGGAACCTACTCCTCGAAGAGAGGGCGTTATTGCGCTGGGCGAAGCGGTCAGTTTCGCCGCCGTGTCCGTACCGTTGCAGTGCACGCCAAACACCCGTTTCCCAATCCCTTGCGCCGTTTGCCAGTCCCTGCGAAAGGCCGATAGGACGAAAACCATCATTTTTCGCGGGCCGAAATGTAGCACATGGCCATCAGCGATAGCAATGAAACCGGCCGGCCGGTCCCTGTGGACAATAAGTTCACAATGCCTTATAAAGCCTGACCAAATGGGTTCTGAGACCTAGCGATGCCACACTCAAAGATATTGTGCAACGCGTACAAGAGCTTCCCCGCTGCGAGCGCAATGCGATGATCGATCGGGACAAGAAGATGCCAATCGCGGGTCCGTGGGGTGTCTCGATTCGTGCGCGCGCTTCGGCACAATATGCGTCGCGGTCGCTGAATCGACGTGCATCTGACGCTGTAGACAACCCCTCCTCCAGTTCATCGCTTTTCGCCGACCATACTTTGCCCAATCAACCGGGGCCACCACTATTATGATCTTAGCAATCGTATTCGTTTTGTTGGTCGCTGGCTCCGTCCTGTTCCATTTCCTGAGTCCGTGGTACTTCACACCGATCGCCTCCAACTGGGTGGCGATGGACGACACCATCGGCCTCACGTTCTGGGTCACGGGGTTTGTCTTC
>JANMYN010000084.1:0-2536 GCA_031382195.1 Betaproteobacteria bacterium | reverse complement strand
TTTCGCGGAAACCCTGGAAAACGGCATGAAGGTGCTGGAAAGCGCGTTGCACCGCGAGGACAGGATGCTCGACGGCGAAACCGTATTCCAGCTCTATGATACGTTCGGATTTCCGGTGGACCTGACGGCGGACATCGCACGCGAACGTGGTGTGATGATCGACCATGCCGGTTTCGAGGCGGCCATGCAGCGGCAACGCGAACGCGCCCGCGCTGCGTCGAAATTCTCCATGCAGTCGGGGGTCGAATATTCCGGCCGCGCGACCGAGTTTCACGGCTACGAAACATTGCGCCTGGAAGGTAAGATCGTCGCGCTGTACAAGGAAGGTTCGCAGGTTCAGTCGATCGATACTGGCGACGATGCGGTCGTGGTGCTCGACCGCACACCGTTCTATGCGGAATCCGGCGGTCAGGTGGGCGACCAAGGCGAGATCACGTCGGGCAACGGCAGTTTCACCGTGACCGACACGCAGAAGATCCAGGCTGAGGTGTTTGGGCACAAAGGCAAGGTCAAGGCCGGCCGCCTGTCGATCGGCGACGCGGTCACGGCCCAGGTCAGCGCCGAAAACCGCTCGCTCGCAGCCTACAATCATTCCGCCACGCACCTGATGCACGCGGCGTTGAGGAGGGTGCTCGGCACGCACGTCTCCCAGAAAGGTTCGCTGGTTGACGCAAATCGAACGCGCTTCGATTTTTCGCATAACGCGCCGGTGACGCCGGAGCAGATCCGCGAAGTGGAGGATCTGGTCAATCGCGAGATTCGCGAGAATCACGAGGTCGAAGCCAAGCGCATGAAATACGATGACGCCATCAAGGCCGGCGCGATGGCGTTGTTCGGCGAGAAATACGGCGACGAAGTGCGCGTGCTCAGCATGGGCAATTTTTCGACCGAGCTTTGCGGCGGCACGCACGTAAGGCGTACCGGTGACATCGGCTTCTTCAAGATCGTATCCGAGTCCGGCGTGGCGTCGGGCATCCGTCGGGTCGAAGCGGTGACGGCGAACGGCGCGCTGGCCTGGGTGCAGGACCAGGAATCGAAACTCAATCAGGCGGCGCAAGTGCTGAAGGCGCAGCCGCAGGAGCTAACTCAGAAGCTCGGTCAGATTCTCGACAACGTCAAATCGCTGGAAAAGGAATTGTCGCGGCTGAAGTCCAAGCTCGCCAGTTCGCAGGGCGACGATCTGGCCGATCAGGCGGTCGTGGTGGGTGCCGCCAAGGTACTCGCTGCGAAGCTCGAAGGCGCGGATGCGAAAACTTTGCGGGAAGCCATGGACAAGCTCAAGGACAAACTCGGATCGGCAGCCATCGTCCTCGGCGCCGTCGAGGGTGCCAGAGTCACGCTGATCGCTGGAGTCACTGCCGATCTGACCGGCAAGGTCAAGGCCGGCGAACTCGTCAATTTCGTCGCGCAGCAGGTAGGTGGCAAGGGCGGAGGAAGAGCGGACATGGCGCAGGCCGGTGGAACGGACCCGACGAAATTGTCGGCGGCGCTGCACAGTGTCAGCGACTGGGTGAAGCAGAGAATCGCAAACTAAACCCAACGCAGAGGCGCGGAGGACGCAGAGAACGCAGAGAAAGGCAAGAGAGGAAGAATCGCGACATAGAAAGTCCATTCCGGTTACGTTTGGCCAAAGTCGGTCGCCTTGCAATACGAAATGTCTCGGTTTTCCTCTGTGTCCTGAAAGGGTACTCCGACGTGCTACGCACGTAGGGTATCTGCGTCCTCTGCGCCTCTGCGTTGGGTGTAATGTCTTGAAGTGGATTGCTTTGAAACGAGTGCCGAATAGACGGTCGGGAGGGGAGCATGAACAGAATGGCGAACTGGATGGCGGGACTGTTGCTGGCCGCGAGCGCGTGCTGCGCGTTGGCGGATGCGCCGGAGCTGGCCATCTTTCATTCGATCACGATCGATGCGCCGGCCGACCAGGTGTGGGCAATGGCCGGCGATTTCGGCGGCATCGAGCGTTGGGCACCGGGCGCGGAGTCGAGTCGCCTGATATTGCATGCGCGCAACGAGACTGGCGCGATCCGCCTGTTGCGACGTCGCGGCGACGGCACCCAGGTCACGGAAAAGCTGCTCGACTACGATCCGGCGAATCGGCGCATGGCTTACACCTATGTCGACGGCGTGGTGAGGGCGGCCGATTATTATTCCGAACTGACGGTAAAGGACTTGGGTGACGGCCGGTCGCTGGTGGAGTGGCGCGGGCGCTTCAAGCGGCTTGCATATTGGACCGAGCAGCCCCCCGCAGGCCAGGATGACAAGTCAGCGCTGGATTTTCTGAACGGTGCTTATCGCTCCGGGCTTGCGAACCTGAAAAAAGTTTTTGAAGAGCGTTGATAGCGAGCAGCCGTGGTTCAGACCACGCTGTAGGGATTTTTCGCCAATTCGTGATGGACGACGCTTTGCAGGATCAACGTTTCGTTCGGCTGCAGTCCCAGGAACTCCACGCCGCATCGGTGCTGCTCGCCCCCGCCCTCGATCGGGGCCGAGCTGACCGCCTGGATTTTTCCGCGCAGCTTGAGTTCGGTTTTGA
>JANMYN010000056.1:0-3038 GCA_031382195.1 Betaproteobacteria bacterium | reverse complement strand
CCACGCGCGCCGATTCGACCGCATAGCTGACCCGCTTCACCGGACTAAACGAAGCGTCCACCATGATGTTGCCGATGGTACGGCCTTCCTTCGCCAATGCGCGCGTGGTGGCGGGAACATAGCCGCGACCGCCTTCAACCTTGATCTGCATGTCGAGTTTGCCGCCCGGGGCAATGTGCGCGATGACATGCTTCGGATTGATGATTTCGACATCGTGCGACGCCTCGATGTCGCCTGCCGTGACGATGCTTTCGCCCTGTTTTTTCAGATTCAGAACGACTTCGTCCCGATTGTGCAGTTTCAGCACAATCCCCTTGAGGTTAAGCAGGATGTCGACGACATCCTCCTGCACACCGTCGATGGTGGAGTACTCGTGCAATACGCCGTTGATCTTGACTTCGGTCGGCGCAAAACCGGGCATCGAGGACAGCAGCACCCGGCGCAGTGCATTGCCCAGCGTGTGGCCATAGCCGCGTTCGAACGGCTCCATCGTCACCTTCGCATGGAAGGCGGAGATCGTCTGAACATCGATGATTCGCGGCTTCAGAAAGCTGCTTTGCATAAACGTGACCCTCTAGATTGAATTCGGGACGTTCCGTCTAAAAACATACGGCCCGGCCGGTCCTTGAGAACGACGGCGGGCCGCAATTCCGGTTCGCTTACTTCGAGTACAGCTCCACTACCAACGATTCGTTGATTGTCGAGGGCAGTTCAGAGCGTTGCGGCTTCGCTTTAAACGTGCCTTTAAGGGCTTTGATATCCACTTCGATCCACTCAGGGAATCCACGACCCTCCGCTGCTGTGGCCGCACCCTTGATGCGCAATTGGCTTTTCGCACCCTCGGCAACTTCAACGACGTCGCCCTGACGAACCTGATAGGAGGGGATGTTGACCCGTTTTCCGTTTACCAGAATGCCGTTATGGCGTACGACCTGGCGCGCTTCGGTTCGCGACGAGCCAAAACCCATGCGATACGCGACCGTGTCCAGCCGGCTTTCCAGCATTTGCAGCAAGGCCTCGCCGGTCACTTCCTTCGCCCGGGAGGCGAGCTTGTAAGTATTTCGGAACTGGCGTTCAAGCATTCCGTAAATCCGGCGGATCTTCTGCTTTTCCCGCAACTGCGTGCCGTAATCGGAACGGCGCAGGTTCTTCTGCCCGTGCTGGCCCGGCGCATAGGAACGACGCTCGATGGAGCACTTGTCGCTGAAGCACTTCTCGCCTTTGAGGAATAGTTTTTCGCCTTCACGGCGGCACTGGCGACACTTTGGGTCTAGGTTCCTTGCCACTCGCTTGTCTCCTTCGGTCAGATACGGCGCTTCTTGGGCGGGCGGCAGCCGTTGTGCGGAACCGGCGTGACATCCGAGATGCTGGTGATCTTGAACCCGACCGCGTTCAAAGCACGAACCGCGGATTCGCGACCGGGCCCGGGGCCCTTGATGCGCACTTCCAGATTTTTTACGCCACATTCCTGTGCGGCACGGCCAGCCTGCTCCGCCGCAATCTGAGCCGCGAACGGCGTGGACTTGCGCGAGCCCTTGAAACCTGCCGCACCGGATGTCGCCCAGGACAGCGCATTTCCCTGGCGATCCGTGATGGTAATAATGGTGTTGTTGAAGGACGCGTGAACATGGGCGATGCCCTCGGCCACGTTCTTCTTGACCTTCTTCCGGACCCTTGCTGCTGGGGTAGCTGCCTTTGCCATGTCAGAATTCCTTGGTCTCGATTCGTTTATTTCGCCGGCGCCGGCGTAGCGCCGCCGCTACGCTGGATCGCCTTGCGAGGACCCTTGCGGGTACGTGCGTTGGTCCGGGTGCGCTGACCGCGCGCGGGCAAGCCGCGGCGATGGCGCGTGCCGCGGTAGCAGCCCAGGTCCATCAGACGCTTGATGCTCATAGTCACTTCCCGACGCAGATCGCCTTCGACAGTAAACTTCGCGACCTGTTCGCGCAGCTTCTCCATGTCGTTATCGGACAGATCCTTCATCTTTGCCGAGCCGTTGATGCCGGCGGCAGCGCAGATCGCGCGCGAGCGGGCACGACCGATTCCGTAAATCGATGTCAGCGCGATGACCGCGTGCTGATGGTTCGGGATGTTTACTCCGGCGATACGAGCCATAGTCGTCCTGCGTCCTGTAAATGAAATTGCGTTACGTCAGGGTTAACCCTGGCGTTGCTTGTGGCGTGGATCAGTGCAAATCACGCGCACAACGCGGTTGCGACGGACGATCTTGCAGTTCCGGCACATTTTCTTGACCGATGCTTGTACTCTCATCTGAAGCTCCCTCAGCCGCCCTTGGGCATGCCGTTGTTCAATCTTGCCTGCATGGCTTAAACCTACTTTGCACGGAATACGATGCGCGCTCGCGTCAAATCGTAAGGCGTCAAATCCACCGTCACCTTGTCGCCCGGCAGGATCCGGATATAGTGCATCCGCATCTTTCCGGATATGTGTCCGAGCACCACATGACCGTTTTCCAGTTTCACGCGAAACGTTGCGTTCGGCAGGGTTTCCAGGATTTCCCCCTGCATCTGGATGGTTTCTTCCTTGGCCATGCTCCTCCGCTAACGTGTCGGAAACATCCCGCCCTTGAAGTTTGCCTTCTTGAGCAGGCTCTCATACTGGTGCGACATCACATACGCCTGCACCTGAGCCATGAAATCCATGGTCACCACTACGATAATCAGCAGACTGGTGCCGCCGAAATAAAACGGCACATTCCACTTCACAATCAGAAACTCCGGCAACAAACACACCAGTGTGACGTAGATCGCGCCGGCCAGCGTCAGCCGCAAGGTGATCTTCTCGATGTACTTTGCGGTCTGTTCACCGGGCCGGATTCCCGGCACAAACGCACCACCCTTCTTCAGGTTCTCCGCAGTTTCCTTGGGGTTGAACACCAGGGTCGTGTAGAAGAAACAGAAGAAAATAATCGCCGAGGCATACAGCAATACGTAAATCGGCTGCCCCGGATGCAGCGTCCCGCTGATATCGCGCAGCCATGTCATGCTTTCGCTACTTCCAAACAGCCGGCCAGTGTT
>JANMYN010000038.1:0-1967 GCA_031382195.1 Betaproteobacteria bacterium | reverse complement strand
CTATCTCGGCCACGAGTTCCTCTCGCCGCTATCCAATAAGCGAACAGACAAGTATGGCGGCGACCTGCCGGGGCGCATGCGCTATACCCTCGAACTCGCAGAAGTCCTGCGCGCCGCATGGCCGCAGGACAAGCCGCTGTTTGTGCGCATCTCTTCGGTCGATGGCATCGAAGGCGGCTGGACACTGGACGACACGGTCACGCTGGCGAAAGAACTCGCTGCTCATGGCGTGGATGTGGTCGACTGCTCTTCCGGCGGCCTGCTCGGTTCCGCGACGGCGGCCCGTATCAAGCGCAATCCCGGTTTCCAGGTTCCGTTCGCAGAAAGAGTGCGCAAGGAAGCCGGCATCAAATCCATGGCGGTCGGCCTGATTCTCGACCCGCAGCATGCGGAACAGATCCTGCAAAGCGGTCAGGCCGATCTGATCGCGATCGGACGCCAATCGCTTTACAACCCGAACTGGGCCCTGCACGCGGAAGTCGTTCTGGGCGCGCAAGGCGATTACCAATCGTGGCCGGTGCAATACGGCTGGTGGCTGGACAAGCGGCAACACATTCTCACGGATGAAGTGAAGCAGAAGATCGCCTAGAGGCCGCAAGAGCCGTGAATATCGTGAATGACGTGAATATCGTGAATATCGCGCAACTTTCCTTAGGCTCCTTGTTGTCTAGAGCGTAGTTGATGTCACATCGGAAGTATTGACGTTGATCACGAAATTCACGATATTCACGTCATTCACGATATTCACGGAGTTCCCATGGCCATCGATGCAATGAACCACTTCACGGTGCTGACCCGGGACCTCGACGCAACAAGTGCTTTCTATGTCGACATCCTCGGCCTGAAGCAAGGCTATCGTCCGCCGCTGGGATTCCCGGGAATCTGGCTGTATGCCGGGACGCAACCGATATTGCACGTCGTGGCCGGCCGGCCGCTGCCGGCCCCGCCGGCCGGGGTGCTCGATCACATGGCCTTGTCCGCCACTGATTTGCCTGCCATCGCTGCGAGGGTGAAGTCGAACGGCATCAAGTACGATCTGCGCAGGCAGCCTGACTCGGGCGTTTGGCAATTATTCTGCTTCGATCCCAGCGGAGCGAGGGTCGAATTGGATTTTGCATCGAACGAAGCAGCCCCGGCCTGAACTGACCGGCGCGATGACGCCGATCTAGCGCACGCGCAGCCCGGGGATTTTCTCGAATTCGGTTTTCAGGAACTCCGTAAAGGCGCGAACCTTGGCCGACACATGCCGCGCTGACGGATAAACGACATTGATCTCACCGGGAGGGGGCGCGAAGTCGCGCAGTATTTCCTGAAGCTTGCCCGCGTTGAGATCTTCCTGAATCAACCATGCCGGGCTCGCGGCGATACCGAGATCGGCCATGACCGCCTGCTTGATCGCTTCGCCGTTGTTCGCGCGCAGCGTACCCGAGACTTTCACGCGGATCTCGCCTTCCTTGCCCATGAACACCCATTCATTGCCGGTGGACAAATACGCATAGAGGATGCAATTGTGGTTCACCAGGTCTTGCGGCGTCTTCGGCGTGCCATTTTTCTTCAGGTAACCGGGTGTGGCAATGATGCAACGCTCCGAAGTGCCGATGCGCCGCGCCACAAGGCTCGAATCCATGAGTTGGCCGGTGCGAATGGCTACATCAATCCCTTCCTCGACCAGATCCACGAAGCGGTCCGCGTAGGAGAGATCGATCATCAAACCCGGGTGCATAGACTGGAAGCGCAGCACCAGGGGACCGAGGTACATCTGCCCGAGGCCAATGGAAGAATTGATACGCAACACACCGGTGAGCTGCGTCTGCAACACGCCGAGGTTCGCCTCCGCCTCGTTCACGGTGTCGAGAATGCGCTTCGAACTTTCGAAATAAGCGGAGCCCGCCTCGGTCAGCGACAACTGCCGGGTACTGCGATTGAGCAGCCGGGTTTTTAATTTTCGCTCCAGCGCCGTCAATTGC
>JANMYN010000029.1:0-2679 GCA_031382195.1 Betaproteobacteria bacterium | reverse complement strand
GACACTGGTGAAAGGTTACGAAACGGAAAAAGATGTGCGCATGCAGCTCGGCGATACGGTCGAGGTCGGCGGCTACACTTTCCAACTGGAGGGATTGAGCCAGGCGCCTGGGCCCAATTACGAGGCGACGCGCGGCGCGATATCGGTAAGCAAGGGCGGTAAAAAAGAGCGCACGCTGTATCCGGAGAAGCGCTTCTACCAGGTTCAGCAGATGCCGATGACCGAAGCAGCAATCGATACCGGATTCACGCGCGATCTGTATGTGTCGCTCGGCGAACCGGTCGACGGTGGCGCCTGGGTGGTACGCATCTATCACAAACCGTTCATAGACTGGATCTGGGGCGGTGCATTCCTGATGGCTCTCGGCGGCATTCTGGCCATTTCCGACAAACGCTATCGCCTGGCGCGCAAGGCCGAGCGCGAAGCGGATGCCGCCGTGACGATCGTGACGGCGTGACGGTCGTGACGGACGTTTTCAAGAAAATCATGCGCTGCCCTGCAGAAGCGTTTTACTACGACCGTTACGTCGTTACGACCGTCACGATCGTCACGGTCTCATGAAGCGCTTTCTTCCGCTCGGCATCTTCCTGGTGCTGGCTGTGTTTCTCGCCGTGGGCCTGGGTCTGAATCCGCGCGAAGTGCCGTCGCCGCTGATCGACAAGGAAGCGCCCGCGTTCCGGTTGCCGCAATTGCGCGACCCCGGCCTGACGTTGGGCACCGATGATCTCAAAGGCAAGGTCTGGATGCTCAACGTCTGGGCATCGTGGTGCGTGGCCTGTCTCGATGAGCATCCGATCCTGGTCGAATTCTCGAAGCGCAATGTGTTGCCGATCTATGGTCTCAACTACAAGGACAAGCGCGAAGACGCGCTGGCGTGGCTGGGCAAGCACGGTAACCCTTATACGATGTCCGTCCAAGATGGCGACGGGCGCGTGTGCATCGACTACGGTGTGTACGGTGTGCCGGAAACCTATGTGATCGACCGCAATGGCATCATCCGCTACAAACGCATCGGGCCGGTCACCGTGCAAATCCTCCAGGAGAAAATCCTGCCGCTGCTAAAGCAGCTTCAGGGATGAAAGCTGTATTCGCAGTTTTGTTGCTGCTTTTTTCGGTCCCGTGCGCAGCCCGGGAGGCAGCTTCCGCAGCCGACGACCCCGTGCTCGAAAAGCGCGTCGTCAATCTGACTTCGGAACTGCGCTGCCTGGTCTGCCAGAACCAGTCCCTGGCGGATTCGCACGCCGATCTGGCGATCGATCTCAAGAATCAGGTACGCGGCCAGATGCTGGCCGGCAAGAGCGACACGGAAATCCGCAATTATATGGTTGCGCGCTATGGCGATTTCGTTCTCTACGACCCGCCGTTCAAGCCGAGCACCCTGCTGCTTTGGGCGGGACCGTTCGCACTGTTGCTGATCGGGTTGCTGGGCCTTGCTCGTTACGTGCGCAGCCGGCGTCGTCGATTGCCCGCGGTCGAGTTGACGCCTGCGGAGCGTGCGCGCGTCGAGGCCTTGTTGCGCGGCGGATCCGGGAGTGAGCCGCAGTGATCGCGTTCGCCGGCGCCGCATTTTTTCTGCTGATCGCCGCGCTGGTCATCGTGCTCTGGCCGCTGCTGAGGCGCGCTGACTCTGCAGCCGTCGGGCGGGAATTGTCCAATCTCGACATCCATCGCGATCAGTTCTCGGAGCTCGAGACAGACCTTGCGGCCGGGACGCTGGGCGCGGACCGCTACGAGCAGGCAAAAACTGAATTGGAGCGGCGTGTCCTCGAAGAAACGGTGGCGCCGGCCGAAGTGCTGCAATCGGCAAAGCCCGGCAAGGCAGTTCCGATCGTCATCGGCGTTTTCATTCCGCTGACGGCCGTTATGCTGTACCTGCATCTGGGCAATCTGCAAGGGCTGGTTGCGCCACGCCATCCGGCCGCCGATCTGTCGTCGATCACGGCAGATCAGTTCCAGGATATGACTGCCAAATTGGCGGAACGCATGCGGAAAAATCCGGACGATGCACAGGGCTGGAAAATGCTAGGCCGGGCCTACCGCGCCATGGATCGTTTCGGCGAAGCCAACGATGCCTACAAAAAAGCGGTGGAACTGAGTCCGCAAGACGCCGATCTGCTGGCGGACTATGCCGAGTCGCTGGCGTTGGCCGCCCGGCGCTCGCTGGCGGGTGAACCGACCCGGTTGCTGGATCGCGCGCTCAAGCTCGATCCGCGCAGCAGCAAAGCCCTCACGCTATCGGGCAGCGCAGCGTTCGAGCGCGAGGATTTCAAGCGCGCGATCATTTATTGGGAAGCAGTCATCAGACAACCCGGTGTCGGCGGCGAGCTTGCCCAGGCGCTGCAGAAAGGTGTTGGCGAAGCGAGGGCGCGAATGACCGGCAAGCCGGTAGCGGTGGTGCGGGTCGCAAAAGAACGCGTCACCGGTATCGTCAATCTCGACGAATCGTTGAAGGGCAAGGCGCGGCCGGACGACACCGTGTTCGTTTTTGCGCGCGCCGCGGCTGGACCGCGCATGCCGCTGGCGATCGTGAAAGCAAAAGTCGCCGATCTTCCCTACAAATTCTCGTTCGATGATTCCATGGCCATGGTGCCGGAGATGAAATTGTCCCTATTCGCCGATGTCGTAATCGGGGCGCGTGTTTCCAGGGCCGGTACCGCAGCGCCCGCGGCCGGAGATCTC
>JANMYN010000890.1:0-2021 GCA_031382195.1 Betaproteobacteria bacterium | reverse complement strand
AATCAGAAGAAAATTCTTGGGCTGGTGCAGGCGACCGACGAGCAGAAGAACAAGGCGCGGCGAGTGGCGTTTCTTGCATCGCGCTCAAATACCGCGTTATCGATCCCGATGTTGTTCTTCATGATTGCGCAGACGCACATCCCAATGTAGGCAGGGGCCTGGTTTATTTGAATGCCCGGGCACTACTCCCGGGCATTTTTTATTGTGCCGGCGGAAGTCCCTTCAGTCCTTCGACGCGATCCCCAGGCTGGATGCCCTGCTTCCTGAACCAACCCCGTCTCATCTCCAGCGCATAGCTCGCGGCGCCGGACGAAGCGTGGGCATCCTCAGAAAACGGCTCCATTTCGGCGATGTTAAGAATGCGCCCGTCCGCACCGATGAACGCGACCGAAAGCGCAATTCTGGTGTTCTTCATCCACATCGCGGACGTCTCCGCCTGCGGGTACAAGAAAAGCATCCCGTGGTTTTCAGCGAGCTTGTCGCGGAACATCAATCCCTGTCGGCGGTCTTGCTCGGTATTGGCGACTTCTACGCGAATCTCGTGTTTCTTTATCCGCAACGGATAGGTGATCAGTGGGTCGGCGTGCGCCCAGAGCATTGTTGCAAAGATCAGAATCGCGATCTTCGCGAGAGTCGGGCTGAATTTTAGAAAGCGCATTTGATTTCGATAGGTGAAACACAATATGGGCAGGGCGGATGAATCAGTTTGACGACTGCCCTAGGATTTCGTCCAGTCCAATTTCCGCGGCTTGAGAACTTATGCGGCAGTTGCACATCGTTACGCGTTGCCGAGCATCGATGCGATGAAAACAAAAGCCTCGGTTGCGTACCTGAGTCTCAGACTGCGCGCGGCAGTTGCGGGCCACTTGACGATTCAGTCAGCCACGCGCGGCAGCTCTCAGCGTTATTGGTGCGATGCAATAATTCGAACATCCCATATCCATTCTGCGAGAGGGCAGAAATGTGTTGACAACATAGTGCGTAACTCTTATTTTCGGCATGCAGTAAAGCTTGTCTAGATCTGAAATTACTCAGGTTGCTCAGTCTTGCTTTACGCATCGAGGCAGTAATTAAAACCTAATGCGCGGTGTCGAGGCTCGAAGCACTGCGCACTTCTTCGGGAGGTTTCAAAAAAAATGGTGAAGCAATCGTTGCACCTCAAACGTGCTGCGGTATCCCTCGCTGCAATCGCGGCGTTCGGTGCTTCCGGGGTTGTCTCCGCACAAGGTCTGGATAGTGCTGAATCAAAGCTCTTTCCCAACTATGTCACGGACGACATGCTTCTGAATGCCGACAAGGATGCGCAGAACTGGCTCCATTATGGTCGTGATTATCAGACCACTCGCTACAGCCCCCTGTCTCAAGTCAACAGGGAAAATGTCAAGAAACTGACCCCCGTCTGGAACCTGTCGTTCGGTGTTCTCGAAGGCCAGGACAGCCAGGCCGTCGCGGTTAACGGACTGATTTATGTCACGACGTCCTTCAACAAGGTAATCGCGGTCGACGCTGCGTCCGGCAAGGTGCAGTGGAGGTATGACCGAGAATTGCCGGGTGACGTATTCCCGAAACTGTGCTGTGACGTTGTGAATCGCGGTGTGGCCGTCTACAAGAACAAGGTTTACCTGGCTACCCTGGATGCGCATGTCGTCGCGCTTGACAACGCTTCCGGCAAAGTGGTCTGGGACAAGAAGATCGGCGACTATACCTATGCCGAGACGTTCACCATCATGCCGATGGCGCTGCGCGGCAAAATCATCTTCGGTACTGCAGGTGCCGAGTACGGCGTACGCGGCTGGCTTGCGGCAATCGATGCCGACACTGGCGCCCCGGTATGGAAGACGTACACCATTCCCGGACCCGGCGAACCTGGCAACGACACCTGGGCCGGCGAATCCTGGAAGTATGGTGGTGGTTCCACCTGGATTACCGGTGCTTACGACAAGGAAACCAATTCCTTGTACTGGCCAGTGGGCAATCCCGGTCCGGACTTTGACCGCCACGTTCGTCTTGGTGACAATCTG
>JANMYN010000820.1:0-2984 GCA_031382195.1 Betaproteobacteria bacterium | reverse complement strand
GAGCGCATTTCGGTTCATCTTAAACGCGCGCTCATCGCCGCCGAGGACGCCAAGTTTCTCGACCACGAGGGTTTCGACTGGGAGGCGATCCAGAAGGCCTACGAGAAGAATCTGAAGAAAGGCAAAGTGGTCGCGGGTGGTTCGACCATCAGCCAGCAACTCGCCAAGAACCTGTTCCTGTCCGGCAGGCGCACGCCCTGGCGCAAGGTGGAGGAAGCGATGATCACGCTCATGATCGAGAACGTGATGTCGAAGCGGCGTATTTTCGAGATCTATCTGAATGTCATCGAATGGGGCAACGGCGTGTTCGGTGCGGAAGCCGCGGCGCGCTACTACTACGGAATCAGTGCGGCAAATCTCGGCCCCGAGCAAGCCGCACGACTGGCCGCGATGGTGCCGAAGCCGCGCTTCTACGACAAAGTTCGCGAAACTCCGCTGCTGGAGCAGCGTACCGGCATCATTCTCGATCGCATGTATCAGGTACAAGTGCCATGATCTACGCGCACGTATAATCCGCCGCCAACATGCTCATCCATCCGCAATTCGATCCCGTCGTCGTGCACCTTGGGCCCCTGGCCGTGCGCTGGTACGGCCTGATGTATCTGCTGGCCTTCATCCTGGTGCTGGTACTGGGGCGGCAGCGCATCAGGACGCAACCGTGGCTGGACTTGACCCTGCGCGATCTCGACGACATGTTGTTTCTCGGCGTGATCGGCGTCGTGCTCGGCGGGCGGCTGGGCTATATCTTGTTCTACAAGCTCGGCGACTACCTGCATGAGCCCCTGCATATTCTGTATGTATGGGAAGGCGGCATGTCGTTTCACGGGGGCTTCCTTGGCGTGATTCTGGCGATGCTGTGGTTCGCGCGCTCGCGCGGGAAAAACTGGATGGCGGTCACCGATTTCGTCGCACCCCTGGTTCCGCTCGGATTGGGTGCCGGCCGCATCGGCAACTTCATAAACGCGGAGCTGTGGGGCCGGTCCACTGATGTGCCGTGGGCGATGATATTCCCGAACATCGACAACCTGCCTCGGCACCCTTCGCAACTCTACGAATTTGCGCTCGAAGGGCTGGCGCTGTTTGCCGTGCTGTGGTGGTTTTCCAGGAAGCCGCGGCCGGTGGCTGCTATGTCCGGGCTGTTTCTGCTGGGCTACGGGATTCTGCGCTTCGCGGTTGAATTTACCCGCGAGCCGGACGGCTTTCTCGGGCTGCTTGCTCTTGGATTCTCGATGGGACAATGGCTCAGCCTGCCCATGACATTGGGCGGCATCGGACTGCTCGTCTGGGCTTATCGAAAAAGAATCTAGTTAAGTTCGCCGCGTTTGTTGGGTAGCTTGATCGCAAAAAAACTGCGCCGGTTCAGCAGGCGGCGGAAGTTGTCGAGCGAGAGCAGGTGGGAATAGATTTTCTCCAGGGCTCCCGCTGATATCAAACGGCTTATCTCCTTGGCCGGCAGCGCTTCCAGCGCAGCCCGCGTTACCCGATGCATGCCCTCGAGTTGCATGGTAAAGCCGTCGACGTCCGCTTTCATCGTGAATGGTTCGAGCAGCTTCATCTCGGCGATGAGCCTGCACAGCGACTCGCAGCGCACGAGATCCTGTTCGTATTCAAAAATCAATTTCTCCAGCACGACCCATTGCGTGAGCGACTTGCCGTTTGCGTCGTAGAGCGGCTCGCCCGAGTCGTGCAGGGCGCTTTCTTCGACGCAGACGATACGCTCCTTCTGCGGCTCGCCGTCGACGGTGACCCGGCTCATACAGAACGGGTAACGGCGTACGTAGGCAGGAAGATAGGCGCGCCGGTCCCACCTGCCGTCGGTCATGATGAACAGGTTCTGCTTGACCTGCATCCCGAGCACCAGCACGGCGTTGAATGTTTCGCCGCCGTCACCCGTGACGAAGACGATCGGATAGTCACGGCACGCCGGTTCGAATTCCGACATGCTGAGCGGCATCGCGTGCAGCCGGCGGAAGATTGCCGGGGTCTCCTCGGCGCGCGGCAGGAGAACCTTGTGGCTTTTGAGTAACGGCGTAATCTGCTCGTAACCCAGCGGGGGGTCGATCTTCATCGGACGGGGCTCGTTTTTTGGGAATGTTGTTTTCAGTATAATAACGCCCCACAGTACTCGCGAGGAATGCCATCATCCGGGGACGTAGCTCAGCTGGGAGAGCGTCGCGTTCGCAATGCGAAGGTCGGGAGTTCGATCCTCCTCGTCTCCACCAAATACAGATGCCACCCTCGCGGTGGCTTCTGTATTTTGGCGGCGTCAATAGCGCAGTGAATTCACAATAAAAGCCGCCATGAATAAGATTCACTGCAATAACCGCGCTGTTGCCAAAATACTCGCGTCAATTTCGGTTACGGCGTACTCGACGTTTCCCGCGGTTCGGATCGATCTGAATTTACCGTGGTTGCTGGCGGTTGTGCGAATGATTGCACGCGGAACCCGCCTTTACCGCCGTGCTTGACTTCGTACATCAGGGCATCGGCGGCCTGGATCATGGTCTGGAAACTGCCGTTCGGCCGCCTGAACCACGCGACGCCGATGCTTGCGGAAACCGGCGCAAAGTCTGCCAGGGCCGAAGTCACTGCCGCCGCAATTTTCTGTCCAGCCTGGGCGGCGGCCTTCTCGTCGATCTCGTGTAGAAGGACGGCGAATTCATCGCCACCCAGTCTGGCAACTTCGTCGGTTGCACGCAGGGCGTTTACCAAGGCCGCGCCGACCGCTTTCAGTGCTTTGTCGCCGGCATGATGGCCACGTGTGTCGTTGAGCACCTTGAAATCGTCCAGATCGAAAAACACGACCGTTAGCGGGTGAGCATAACGCGCAGCGCGACTTGCTGCGGCCTCGCCTGTTTCCAGGAAGGCGCGCAGGTTCATAAGCCCGGTAAGGGGATCCCGGGTCGCAAATTCGACTTCCCTTTGCAGCAGCGTTCGCACCCGGTCGGTGAGGTAGGCGATTCCGCGCGCCATCACCCGCGAAT
>JANMYN010000792.1:0-2301 GCA_031382195.1 Betaproteobacteria bacterium | reverse complement strand
CGACGTGCCCACGCTGGAGACGCTCGCCGCCGTCTCGATTATGCGAGAGCATCTGCCCGATTTGAAAATCCGTGTGGTCAACGTCATCGACCTCATGAAGCTGCAGCCGCAATCCGAGCATCCGCACGGCTTGAGCGATAGGGATTTCGACGAACTCTTCACCAGAGACAAGCCGGTCATCTTCGCCTTCCACGCCTACCCGTGGCTGATCCATCGGCTGACCTACCGCCGCACCAACCACGACAACATCCACGTCCGCGGCTACAAGGAAGAGGGCACCATCACCACGCCGTTCGACATGACGGTGCTCAACGATCTGGACCGTTTCCACCTCGTGATGGACACCATCGACCGCCTGCCGCAGACTGGCGACAAAGGCATTTACCTGAAGCGGCAACTCAAGGACAAGCTGATCGAGCACAGGCAATACATCAATCAGCACGGCCAGGACATGCCGGAAATCCGCAACTGGAAGTGGAACACGTCAATCCAGGCGCGCGCTGCGGGCGGCCATGAAAGCTAAGGCCAGCGCGACAATTCTCAGGTTCGCGCCGGCGGGCCATCCACAAGAAATTGTTCGACGCTGTGTCCGGATTCGACGCGTTGAATCAGGATGGGACATGATGCGCACCGGCAGGGGCCTGTGCGATGGCGACAAGGTGAGCGCTTTCGGGGTTTTTCGTTTTACAACATGCCGGCGTAGAATTTTACTGGTCACTCTTCACGGCTCACTGGTCACGCATGTTTGTGTTCGATCTGATCGCAGAACAAAAAATCGCCGCAGCCGTCGCTCGCGGCGAGTTGTCCAATCTGCCTGGCGAGGGCAGGCCGCTGGATCTCGATGATGATGCGCTGATCCCCGAGGATCTGCGCATGGCAATTAAGGTCTGCGCCCAATCGTGAGAGGCATTCTTGTGTGGAGCGCGGTCTGGATCGGCGTAGTCGCCGCCGGTTATTTCGCAATGCAACGCCTGTCGGCGCCACCTCCGGTGGCGCGTCTGCTGGTCGAAGGCCGGCAGGAGATCGCCGTCCCGGTGTCGCCCGACGGTCACTATTATCTCGACGGCGCCATCAACGGCGTACCGTTGCGTTTCATGGTTGACACTGGCGCCAGCTATGTTTCCGTGGCAGCGGGGTTTGCGCGATCGGCCGGTTTGCCCGACGGTATACCCGGTTACTTCAGCACCGCCAATGGCACCGTGGAGGGCCGGGTGGTAAAGAACCAGACAGTGAGGGCAGAAGCATTTGAACTCTCCGGCCTTGCCGTGGCGGTCATGCCGGCGCACGGTGGGGAAGCCCTGCTTGGGCAGAATTTCCTGCGTCACTTCGAGGTATCCCAGATCGCGGGTACCTTGCGCCTGCGGCTGCGCCCGGCCCACTGACTTCTTCCGGAACCGCGGCGCCACGAAGGGCCAGGGCAAAAACGCGGCGACGAGCGCGCAAGCGAGGTTGCGCGCGAAGCGTACGCCGCAGGCGAGACGGTGCGGGAGCTGGCGCTGGAAAAAAATTCCTTACCGCGGCCCAGCTCGACGAAGTTCTCCAGCCCGAGCTGCTTACCCGCCCGGGCTATGTTCCCGCCATGCGTATTCAGGCTGAAGCATCCGCGCCTGGCGTGCCCGGCGGCGGGCGGCAAGCCCGGTCGCGCAAGAAGCGTGATTAGGCGCAATCGACTACTCGGAATCGTCAGGCTTTACCTGATCGAATGCTCACATGAAACGCCTGTGCGACGCTAACTTTCGCCACAGACAGAAACGCGTTTCCTGTTTGTGAAACCGATGGTCACCGACCAGACTTGGCTGGAACTCCATTAACTGTGATGAGAATGTGACGGGCTGCATGGATCGCAGAAAAACGAGGGACTGAAACTCCTGATTTACTGGCGCCCCGAACACGAATCGAACGTGCGACCTACCCCTTAGGAGGGGGTTGCTCTATCCACTGAGCTACCGGGGCGACGTGTGGATTTTAACCGAGAAAGGCCGTGACGGCCGTTCTCGGTTAAGATGCCGCCTCTCTCCCGCGTCGCCGGGAGACCGGATCGAAGAGAAGAGGTAAAAGGGAAAAGTTGAAAGGTGAAAGAAAGTTCAACGGCGCAAGCGTCTCGCTCTAACCTTTTACCTTTTACCTTTTACCTTTTACCTTTCACCTTTCACCTTTCCTCTTTTACCTTTTACCTTTCCTCTTTGACCTTTCACCTATTAGCTTTCCTCTTCTTTTTTTAGATGCCGCTTGCCACTTTCGAAAATGTTTCGCTCGCCTACGGCCATGTGCCCTTGCTCGATCACGTCGATCTGGTGGTGG
>JANMYN010000778.1:0-2580 GCA_031382195.1 Betaproteobacteria bacterium | reverse complement strand
TCGCGCGCAAGGAGGCCGAAGGCAAAGGGCGCGACCTGCCCATGCCCGGCGCACTCGGCCCTCAGGTGCTGTGACGATGGAACTCGATCTTCCGCTGATTTTCACGGCGCTGATGGGATTGGCCATCCTCGCCTACGTTATTCTTGATGGCTTCGATCTTGGCGTCGGCATCCTGTTGCCGCTGGCCCCGCGCGCCGAGCAGGACATGATGGTGGCGTCCATCGGCCCGTTCTGGGATGCCAACGAAACCTGGCTGGTTCTGGGAGTGGGCATTTTGCTGGTGGCGTTTCCGCACGCCCACGGGGTCATCCTGCCTTCACTGTATCTGGAGGTGGCGCTGATGCTGATCTCGCTGATTCTGCGCGGCGTCGCCTTCGAATTTCGCGTGAAGGCATCGGGATGGCACCAGTCGATGTGGAACCACCTGTTCTTCGTTGGCTCGCTCGGCACCGCCATTGCGCAGGGCGCAATGCTCGCTGGCGTCATCACCGGGTTCCGGGGCGGAATGATGTTCATCGCATTCGAGTTTCTGGTGGGGATCGGGCTGGCCGGCGGCTATGTGCTGCTGGGCGCAACCTGGCTGGCGATCAAGACCGAGGGCGACCTGCATGCGCGCGTCCTCAAGTGGAGCAGAGCCGCGGTGCTTCTCGCCGCGGCGGGCGTGGCGGCCATCAGCCTGGCCACCCCGTTTGCGAGCGCCGGCATGATGGAGAAATGGTTTGCGTGGCCGCGACTGTTATGGCTGTCGCCCCTGCCGTTGCTCACGGCGGCTGCGTTCGCAGGAATCGAGGTGTCATTAACAAGGTTGCAGAATGGGTCGTCGAAACGCGAATGGCTGCCTTTTGTCCTGGCGGTATGGATTTTCGTGTTCGCGTTTGCGGGACTCGCTTACAGCCTGTTCCCCTATCTGGTGGTGGACCGCCTCACCATCTGGCAAGCCGCCGCGGCAAGAGAATCGTTGATGTTCGTCTTTGTCGGCACCTGCGTTGTGCTACCGATGGTCATCGGCTACACGGTGTTTTCCTACCGCGTGTTCTGGGGGAAGGCGCGTTCGCTCACCTACGGTGAGTGAGCGGGCCCCGTGAATGGTGATTGGTGAATAGTGATTGGTAAACGACAGACGCCAGCCTCTGGACCTTGCTCTTAATCACCAATTACTAATCACCAATCACCGAACCTCAGTTCTTGGTTCCGAACAAGCGGTCCCCGGCGTCGCCCAGTCCCGGAACGATGTAGGCGTGTTCATCGAGACGATCGTCCAGAGAGGCGACGAACATCGGCACGTCCGGATGCTGCTCCTGGTAAGCCTGAATCCCTTCCGGTGACGCCACCAGCGCGAGGAACAGAATGTCCTTCGCCCGAACCCCGCGACCCTTCAGCACCTGTACCGCATGCGCTGCCGAATAGCCGGTGCCTATCATCGGGTCGCACAGAATGAAGACGCGACCCTCTACTTCGGGTAACCGCACCACGTACTCGACGGGGCGGTGGTTTTCGTCGCGGTACAGTCCGATGTGTCCCACGCGGGCGGAGGGCAGCAGTTCGAGCAGGCCGTCCGCCATGCCGATACCCGCGCGCAATACCGGCACGATCGCAAGTTTCTTGCCGGCGATGACCGGGGCTTCTATTTGCGTCAGCGGCGTTTCGATGATGCGCGTGGTAAGCGGCAGGTTGCGTGTTACCTCGTAACCCATCAGCAAAGTGATTTCCCGCAGCAACTCGCGGAAGGTCCGCGTGGAAGTGTGCTTGTCCCGCATGTGCGTGAGCTTGTGCTGGATCAGCGGGTGATCGAGGATGAAGAGGTTGGGAAAGCGGGGATCCTGCTTCATTGCAGTCGGGGTCTCGTCTGGTTGAATCGCGGTCGGTGGCAAGTCTGATATCGGAGCTGTCAGGTCGCCGTGGACGCAAGTGTACCGAGTCGCGGCCTCGGGTGCCGCCTGCACGCCGGTCGGCGGTTCACGTCAGGTCGCCGCGGATTGCCTTGATGTACATCCGGCGCATCTCGGCATTTCCGGCCGGCCGCGGATTGCCTCCGGTGGAAGGGTCGTCCACGGCCATCGGCGTGAGCATGTCGAGGTCGCTTTCCTTGACCCCGAGATCGGCCAGCGTGTCCGGAATGCCGATTTCCTTGCGCAACGCGATCACCCAGTCCAGGACCGCCTGGAATCCGGGATTCGGCAGGCCGAGGTAACGCGCCAGCCGCGTGAGCTTGTCCTCGATTGCGGGCCGGTTGAAGACGAGGACGTAGGGCATGACGACGCCGTTGGTTTCGCCATGGTGCGCGTCATAGATCGCGCCGATCGGATGAGACAGGGAATGAATCGCCCCGAGACCTTTCTGGAACGCGGTCGCGCCCATGCTCGCAGCCGCCAGCATGTGCGCGCGGGCGACAACGTTGCTGCCGTCTTTCACAGCAATCGGCAGCCATTCTTTGACCAGGCGCATGCCTTCCAGGGCGATGCCATCAGCCATCGGATGAAAGCCCGGCGCACAGTACGCCTCGAGGCAGAGAGCCAGCGCGTCCATGCCGGTGGCCGCCGTCAACCGCGCCGGCAGGCCGACGCTCAGTTCCGGATCGGA
>JANMYN010000737.1:0-2840 GCA_031382195.1 Betaproteobacteria bacterium | reverse complement strand
GGAAGAATTCGTCTCGATCGATGATGGCATCCCGGTCCTGGTGGATGTTGTGACCGGACCCGGCCGGCCGGCGAAGCTTCCGCCCTCACCGACCCGCCCCAGCACGATCACCAGCGTCCTGATACTGCGGCGAATGTCCATCGCCCTCGACGCGGAACACATTCGGCTGCTGGCTCAAATCGACCGCAGCGACGCGCTACAGGCGCGCATGCTCGACCGGCTGGTCGGAGAACTCAAGCGGGCACTTCCGGGCGCGGTGCGGGCCGCGCTGGCCCAGAGTTTGTCCACGCCATCTCAGCCCGGCGACGACGGTCCGCTATAATTCGTCGCTCAAATTTTCCCTCTGAAACATGGAACTCGCAAAAAGCTTCGAGCCCAAGGACATCGAGCAACGCTGGTACCCAACCTGGGAATCGCGCGGCTATTTTGCAGTACGCGGCGAAGACAGTAATCCGGCGTACTGCATCCAACTTCCACCGCCCAATGTCACCGGCACGTTGCACATGGGCCACGCATTTCAGCAGACCCTCATGGATGTGTCGATCCGTTACCACCGGATGCGCGGCTGTGCCACCAACTGGGTGATCGGCACGGATCACGCCGGCATCGCGACACAGATCGTAGTGGAGCGCCAACTCGAGCTCGAAGGCAAGACGCGGCACGATCTTGGCCGGGAAAAATTCGTCAAACGCGTCTGGGAGTGGAAACAGCAATCGGGTTCGACCATCACCCGGCAGATGCGCCGCCTCGGCGTGTCGGGTAACTGGGATTTCGCCGATACCGAGGGCCAGCGAGGCGGTTACTTCACGATGGACGCGAAGATGTCACGCGCGGTCATTGAGGTATTTGTGCGCCTGCACGAGCAAGGACTGATCTACCGCGGCAAGCGGCTGGTGAACTGGGACCCGGCGCTGGGTACCGCGGTATCCGACCTGGAAGTCGACAGCGAGGAAGAGGATGGCCGCATCTGGGAGATCCGATATCCGGGCGCGGGTTTCAGTCTGACGGTGGCCACCACGCGGCCGGAGACCATGCTGGGGGACGTCGCTGTTGCGGTGAACCCGAAAGACGAGCGCTACACGCAATACGTTGGCATGAGCGTGCAATTACCGCTCGTTGGTCGCGCAATCCCTGTGATCGCCGACGACTACGTGGACCCGGCGTTCGGTACCGGCTGCGTGAAGATCACGCCGGCACACGATTTCAATGACTACGCTGTTGGCAATCGTCACGGCCTGCCGCTGGTCAATATCTTCACGCTGGAGGCGAGAATAAGCGATCAGGCGCCTGCCGCGTATCGTGGACTGGATCGCTTTGAAGCCCGCAAGTGCGTGCTTGCCGATTTGCAGGCGCAAGGCCTGGTGGTCTCGGAGAAACCGCACAAGCTGAAGGTGCCGCGCTCGGGCCGCACCGGCGTGATCGTCGAGCCGATGCTGACCGATCAGTGGTTCGTGAAAATGGAAGGCCTTGCGAAGCGAGGGCTCGACGCCGTCGTCAGCGGTAAAGTGAAGTTCTATCCGGAACACTGGACCACCACCTACAACCACTGGCTGGAAAACATCCAGGACTGGTGCATTTCGCGGCAACTTTGGTGGGGCCACCAGATACCCGCATGGTACGGCGAGGACGGCGAGATCTATGTCGGCCGCGACGAAGACGAAGCCAGGAAAATTGCCGCTGCCAGTGGCTACAACGGCGCGTTGAAGCGCGACGAAGACGTACTCGATACCTGGTTTTCCTCTGCGCTCGTGCCGTTCACTTCGCTGGGTTGGCCGCGACAGACTCCCGACCTCGACAAATTCCTGCCCTCATCGGTGCTCGTCACGGGATTCGACATCATTTTCTTCTGGGTCGCGCGCATGGTCATGATGACCCTGCACTTCACCGGCAAGGTGCCCTTCCGCGATGTGTACATCAACGCCATCGTGCGCGACGCCGAAGGCCAGAAAATGTCGAAATCGAAGGGCAACACCATCGATCCGCTGGACCTGATCGACGGCATCATGCTCGAAGACCTGGTGGCCAAATCCACGGTCGGCCTACTGCGCGCCGAGCACAAACAAAAGATCGAAAAGGCGATACGCAAGAATTATCCGCAAGGCATTCCGGGATATGGCGCCGATGCCATGCGCTTCACCTTTGCGTCGCTGGCGACGTTCGCGCGTACGCTCAATTTCGATCTGAACCGCTGCGAGGGTTACCGAAATTTCTGCAACAAGCTGTGGAATGCCAGCCGCTTCGTGCTGATGAATTGCGAGGGCAAGGATTGCGGGTTCAAGGATCACACCGCGCAAGAGTGCGGCCCCGGCGGCTACCTGGATTTTTCCCAGGCCGACCGCTGGATCGTCAGCGCGTTGCAGAAGACCGAAGCCGCGGTGGAAAAAGGGTTTGCAGAATACCGCTTCGACAATGCCGCCGGTGCGATCTACAAGTTCGTATGGGACGAGTACTGCGACTGGTATGTCGAAATCGCAAAAGTCCAAATGCAGCTCGGAACCGACGCGCAGCAGCGCGCAACCCGGCGCACGCTTTTGCGTGTGCTCGAAGCGACATTGCGCCTGGCGCATCCGATCATTCCGTTCATCACAGAGGAGCTGTGGCAGATAGTCGCGCCCCTCGCGGGACGCCATCCCGGTGGCGAAGCGTCGATCATGCTGCAGCCGTATCCGAAATCCCAATCGGAGCGGATCGACGAGAAAGCGGAAGCCTGGGTAAATGAACTGAAAGCCCTCGTGGATGCGTGCCGGGCACTGCGCGGCGAGATGGAAATCTCTCCCGCGCAGCGTGTCCCATTGGTCATTTCGGGAGATGAGGCACGATTGCAGGAACTCGCCCCCGCG
>JANMYN010000724.1:0-4696 GCA_031382195.1 Betaproteobacteria bacterium | reverse complement strand
GGTAAAAACCAGTCAGTACCACATCGACGGCCTGACGATCCAGATGGTATTGAATCCGCAGCGCTTCGACGTCATGGTCGCATCGAACCTGTTCGGCGACATTCTCTCCGATCTGGGGCCGGCCACCGCCGGAACGATCGGCATCGCGCCTTCCGGCAACATCAATCCGGAGCGCGTATTTCCGTCGCTGTTCGAACCGGTGCACGGATCCGCGCCGGACATCTATGGTAAAAAAATTGCCAACCCCGTCGGACAGATCTGGTCGGGCGCGATGCTGCTCGATCACCTGGGTTACCCGCAGGCCGGGGCGGCAATCCTCAAGGCGATCGAAGGATGCCTGCAAGACGGACCGCGCACACCCGATGTCGGCGGCAAGGCGAACACCGAAGACATGGGCAGGGCAATTGCCTCTGCGATCTAAATGAAAACTTACAACATCGCAGCAATTCCCGGCGACGGCATCGGCACTGAAGTCATCGCCGCGGGCATCCAGGTTCTTGAATCGCTGGCCCGGCACGACGGCGGCTTCGCACTGCGCTTCGAGTATTTCGACTGGGGGAGTCACTACTATTTGAAGAACGGCGAGATGATGCCGGCCGACGGACTCGACCGGCTGAAGCCGTTCGACGCTATTTATTTCGGCGCGGTGGGCTCGAAGGAAGTGCCCGACCATGTAACCCTGTGGGGGTTGCGACTCAACATCTGCCAGAGCTTCGACCAGTACGCCAACGTGCGTCCGGCGCGCGTGCTTCCCGGCATCGATCCGCCACTGAAACTTGCCTCGCCGGCCAATCTTGACTGGGTTATCGTGCGCGAAAATTCTGAAGGGGAGTATTCCGGGCAAGGTGGCCGTACGCACAAAGGATTGCCGGAGGAAGTGGCGACTGAAGTCTCCGTATTTACGCGCAACGGTGTCGAGCGCATCCAGCGTTTCGCGTTCAAGCTCGCGCACGGCCGGTCGCGACGGCACCTGACACTCATCACCAAGTCCAATGCACAACGCCACGGCATGGTCATGTGGGATGAAATTTTCGCGGAAATTTCGAAGGATTTCCCGGATGTGCAGACCGACAGGATGCTGGTCGATGCCGCAACCATGCGCATGGTGCTGAAGCCCGCGTCGCTGGATGTCATGGTGGCGACGAATCTTCATGCCGATATCCTGTCGGACCTTGCCGCAGCGCTGTCAGGCAGTCTGGGCATCGCGCCTACGGCCAACCTGAATCCGGAGCGCAAGTTCCCATCCATGTTTGAGCCGATTCACGGCTCTGCTCTCGATATTGCCGGGAAGGGAATCGCCAATCCGATCGGCACATTCTGGACCGCGGTGATGATGCTTCAACATTTAGGCGAACTTAATGCCGCCGCAAGGCTTATGGGAGCTATCGAGCATGTAACCAGTGCACGTGTGTTCACGCCGGATTTAGGCGGAAATGCCACGACGGCCCAGGTCACCGGGGCATTATGCAAGGCAATCGAGGCCTCGCCAGGCCACGCCTGAATGTGGTGTGCCGCGATTTACAGACGGGGCGCGGCTTTTCATTCCGGCCGCCGACCAGGCACCGGGTTGCTTGCTGGGCGGGTTTCACTCAGAATGCGGCGGGCATGATGCTTGCTCAACCAATTCAAAAGGTTTTTGTCCATTCCGGCTTGCGGACCCGGCGATTTTGCCTCTGGTATAACAACCAATCCTTGCGTGAGAATTCGTGAGTTCCTCAAAGAATATCCGCCCTAGTGCCGCGGAGCCTACCGAACCCGCCTCCGATGACGCGCACAATGCCGTGGAGTCCTCGCCCGAACAGCGCATCGCCGAACTGGAATTTCAGCTTGCAGAGTCTCAGCTGCTACTGACTGCGGCAAACCTCAAGCTTGAGAGCGCCCATTCCGAACTGCAAACCTCGATTGTAAAACTGCGTGATGCCGAAAAAATTACCGGCAGCACGCTCGATGCACTGAAGGCGAGCCTCGACCGCGAAAAGTTGGCATTGGCGTTTGCGGAAATCGGCACTTGCGAATTCGATATCAAGACTTCGATTGTGCGTTCTTCGGATATGAGCCGGCGCCTGTTCGGCATCCGCAGCAATCAGGCGGACCTGCCCTATGAAACGCTGCTGGATTGCCTGCATCCGGAGGATCGCGCCAAATTCCGACATGCGATCGAGGAATGCCTGAGCGGAACCGGCAGCCTCGACATTGAATACCGGGTGCCGTGGACTGATGGCAGTTTCCGCTGGCTGCGGACCAAGGGAGATGCCCTGCTCGACCTCGAGGGCGATCCGATCAAGGTGCTGTGGGTCACGGAAGACGTCTCGCAGCGCAAGGACATGGATGCCCGCGTGCGCTTCCTCGCCCACCATGATCTGCTCACCGGGCTGCCCAACCGAACGCTGTTCCAGGATCGCTTGCAGCAGGCGTTGGCCGCGGCAAAACGCATGCAGTCGCGCGTCGCTTTGCTGTTTATCGATCTCGACCGGTTCAAGAACGTCAACGACTCATTCGGTCACCGCGCCGGGGATATTTTGCTGCAATCGGTGGCCGCGCGTTTGCGTGGATGCGTACGCGAGACCGATACCGTATGCCGGCACGCCGGAGATGAATATTTGATCGTGCTCTCCGCGCTGCACGAGCCGAGCGAGGCCGCCCTGGTCGCCGAAAAGATACTGGCGACATTTGAGGAAGTATTCAAGCTGGAGAGCAATGAAGTCCAGATTTCGGCGAGCGTCGGCATCAGTGTCTACCCCGACGACGGCCAGACCATGGAAGACCTGATTCGCAACGCAGATGCGGCGATGTATCACTCGAAGAAAAGCGGACGCAACCGCTTTGAATTCTTCACTCCTGAGCTCAATGCACCCGTAGCCGAGCGGCTGGTGCTGGCAAACCAGCTGCGGCGCGCGATCGAGAATAATGAGCTTGTACTGCACTATCAGCCGCAGTTCGGCACCGCAACTAATCGCCTGACTGGCGCTGAAGCTCTGGTGCGCTGGAATCACAAAGACCACGGATTGCTGTACCCGGACAGCTTCATCGCGCTCGCCGAGGAGTCGGACATCATCCATCTGATTGGGGAGTGGGTGCTGAACGAGGCGTGTCGCCAGATGGCTGATTGGCAGGCCAGAAGCCTCAATGTAGTACCGGTTGCGATTAATTATTCCGCCTTCCAGTTCCGCCGCCCAAATCTTGTCCAAGGCGTCGCAGCGGCGTTCGCCCGGCACGGAGTCAATCCGCAGCGACTCGAGATCGAGCTCACCGAAAACGCGATCATGCAAGATCCGAAAGAAACCGCGAAAACGCTGGACGAGTTGCACGCTATGGGCGTCAGCCTGTCGATCGACGATTTCGGCACCGGCTATTCCAGCCTGAACTATCTGAAGCGTTTCCCGATCGACAAACTCAAGATCGATCGCAGCTTCATCGAGGATCTGCCGCACGATCTGAACGATTCGGCGATCGTGCAGGCGATTATCAATCTGGCAAAAAGCTTGCGCATGATCGTGATTGCGGAGGGTGTCGAGAACAAGGCTCAACTCGATTTCCTGCGCGCGCTGGGGTGCGAGTCTTATCAAGGTTATCTGAGCGGACGCCCGATCGACGCGGAGCGTTTCGCGGCGCTGCTCAAGTAAAAAGGTCCGCAGTTATACTGCGGGCGGGCGGTAATGTTTCATAGTCCTTCGCCGTGCTGGAACTCATGCAAGCGCGTCGCCAGCCGCGGCCACAAATGCCTCGCAGAAACACCCACCTCGCACTTCGTCGATCTCGGGCTGATTGCTGAGATACACTAAGGTATCCGCCATGGCGGGGCCGGTCTGCGCTTCTAGAACCCATAAGCGCCAATGCCGATCTGCACAAATACACAGGCGCGAATGGCATGCCGAGTCGAAAGCGCAAAAGTGCTGCAGTAACAGCGGTCCAGCAATTCATCTTCCCGTTGTTTCCGCCGGATCGAGCAGACTGCATGGATCTATTGGCGCGCAGGCGTGATATGGGCCTCGTTGGTCGGAAAGGCCCGCGTTGGCAAAGGCTTCCGGCAGACGCGTAGCAGTGGCGCGATGAATCGCGCTTACCTGACCTGAACCGGTTGCCTCATAATCCGGTCTTAATCGACCGCAAGAATGCCTATGAGTCAGTCAGCAACGAACATATTGGTGGTCGACGACGACCAGCGCCTGCGCGATCTGCTCCACCGCTATCTGGGCGAGCAGGGGTTCGACGTGCATGCGGTCGCAAGCGCACCGGCAATGGACAAAGTAATGGGCAAGGAAGATATCGACATGATCATCCTCGACCTGATGCTGCCGGGCGAAGACGGCATGAGCGTCTGCCGCCGGCTGCGCTCGGCCGGAAAACGCACGCCCATCATCATGCTCACGGCCAAGGGCGACGAAGCGGATCGCATCGCCGGCCTGGATGTCGGCGCCGACGATTACCTGCCAAAACCATTCAATCCCCGCGAACTGGTCGCGCGTATTAAGGCCGTGCTGCGACGCCAGTCTCCAGTGGCTTCACCACCCGGCGCGCCGGACGAAAGCCGCAAGCCGGTCCAATTCGGCCCATTCGAGATCAACCTGGGTTCGCGCACGCTCACGCGCAACGGCAAGCAACTGGGTCTGACCACGGGCGAATTTGCCATGCTCAAGACACTGGTTACGCATCCGCGGGTGCCGTTGTCGCGCGACCGGCTCATGGAACTCGCCCG
>JANMYN010000698.1:0-3064 GCA_031382195.1 Betaproteobacteria bacterium | reverse complement strand
GTTGAAAACCAGCATGCCGTCTTCCTTGCGACGCAGGTATTCGGCCTGGAACTTGAAGTTGCGATCGACGGTATTGCCGTTGGGTGCCCACTTCCAGACGAGATCCACGCCCCAGATTTTGCTGTCGCCCGTGAACGCATTGGTGACCGGCGTACCGAGGGAATCGACGTCGTCGTAGGCACGATCTTGCGCCTTGGTGGCACGGTAAGACGCGCCGACCCGGTAGCTGTTGCTGATGCCGACATCGTCGCCGAGATGCGCGAAAAACAATCCCGAATTGACGCCATTCTTGCTGCGCTCCGATCCCGGAAAGGCCGATCCCCTCCCGGTTTCGACACCGAATTCCACAAACACAGGCGTCGGCGCCAGCCAGCGCAGCTGCAAGCCGTCCTCCTTGAGCTGGCCGCCGAAAAACGCCTGATGCACCAGCGGCGCATCGACGAATTCCCATGCGTGCGCATGGGTTTCATTCAGATAACCGAATCCGGACAGCATGCGGCCGAATTTGAGCGTGACGCCCGGAACAAATCCCGTGTTATGCACGTAACCTTCCTCGACCCCGACTTCGTTCTCCGGCGTGACCGCCAGGATGAAGACGCCGGAGAAGTAAGGGTCGATATTCGCGGACACAGTCAACTCGGATTCGCCGAGGTCGAAGCTGCGGCTGCCGGGACCGATTTCGTCGCCGCCCGGAATGAAGCCGCCGATCCGGTACGTCGCCGGATCGCGCTGCAGGTTGCTGAACCGGCCGCCGAGGATCAGCGAAATGGCCGGGTTGAAGGAATTTGCGGCGGCGGGCGCGGACTGCGCCGGCGCCGCCACCGCAGCCGGGGTTGGACGTTGCTCCGTCTGCTCGAGGCGTTGCTCGAGCTGGCGCATACGCGTTTCGTAATCTTCTTTGAGGCCTTTTAGCTCATCGCGAATCTTCTGGACTTCCGCATCGTCCGCGCCGATGGCCGCAACAGGTACGGCAAAGGCGGCGCCGATGGCGGCTGCCAGGGTGAACTTCCTGAACATGAAACTCTCCTCTGCACGAAAAAAAGCGCGCCGCAGCAAAGCTGCCGGCGTCAACGACTTCGATCAGAGGAAAAACGGAGGGGCGCGGCTGTGGAAAGCGGCAATCGAAAGTGGACTGAAACCGTATCCCACGTGCAACGGTTGCGCAAACAGAAGTTCAAGCGCAACGAGGGCGGGAGCGCCTGCTGGCGCCACGCCGGAGATTTTTTCGAAGCTGACGCACTTGCCGCACAGTTTCAGATGCGCCAGCTGATCCTTTGCCGGCGCTTCCTTGCCCAGGTGGGAGACGGCGTGTGCGTAAGCAGCCTGCTGTGCAAACAGCAGCAGCAGGATCAGCAGGCCGGTCAGGACGCGATGCAGGTTCATGGGGTTGGGGCGAACTGGTAAGCAGTGTAGCGCCGACCGGGCGCTTTCGCCAACATCCGGATTGCGATTGCCTTCGTAACGGTCACGGACGGACTATAGTAAAGGACACCTACCGGAGGCTTGCCATGGGTCATCCCTGCGTGCATCACCCCGATCCGACGAAGTCGCGAAGGGATTTTCTATTGCAATCCGCCGCCTGCGGCGCGGCATTGCTGCTGCCCGCAACGTCCCATGCGGGGAAGCTTCATGAGATCGGCGGTGAAGTCATCATCAACGGCAGGCTGGCGAGCAGAGCCAATGAGATTCGCGCGCTTGATGTCATCAAGACCGGAACCAGCGGCCGCCTCGTGCTGGTGGTGGGCAAGGATGCATTTCTGATTCGCGCGAACAGCGAGGTTGAAATACTGGGGAAACCCAAGGCGCTCCAGTTGACCGGACTGCGTATGCTGACCGGAGCGCTGCTCGGCGTGTTCGGCAAGGGCGGTCCGCGCCAGATCCTGACCGCGACGGCAACTGCCGGCATTCGCGGTACCGGCATTTATATTGAAGCCTCGGCCGAGCGGACTTATTTCTGCACCTGCTATGGAACGGTCGAGATCGAGGATCAGCACCGCACGGAAAAACGCCTGATCGTTTCCGGCTATCACGCGCCGAATATCATCTACGCCGAAATGACCGACGGCAAAATGATGCACAAGGCGGAGTTCATCAACCATACCGACGACGAACTGGTGATGCTCGAAAAGCTGGTCGGCCGGATTCCTCCCTTCGTAAAACCGTGAATGTCGTGAATGTCGTGAATGCGTGAATCGTAACTACCTAGAGCTTTCCCGATATTCACGGGTATTTGCGATATTCACGACATTCACGGTTTCTCAGGTATCGTCCATCGCCAATTCCCGCGGCAGATGGCTCACATCGCCCCACGACTCGATATTCCAGCGCCCGCCGTCGTGAGAGATCACGTTGACGGACGCATTGTAGATCGGGAAGTTACGCGATGCCGAGAGGGTCATGCCGGCTGCGTGGCGATAAGCCGCATCCAGCACGCCGCCATGCGTGACGGCGAGCACGCGTTCGCCCGCATGCGCTTCGAGAATAGCTTCGACGAAACCGACCGCACGGCGAAAGAACTCGCCGAGGCTCTCGCCGCCGGTGAGTTCGAGATCGGGATCGCGCGATTTGAACGCCTTCCAGGCAGCCGGCTGACCGGTCATCGCCCCCTCACCGGTCAGTCCCTGCAATACGCCGAGATGGCGCTCGCGCAGTCGCTGGTCTCTAATGATGGTTCGATCGGGATCGGGCACGCAAGGGCGCGCAGTGTGAAAAGCACGAGCGAGATCGCTCGAATAAACGGCATCGAATTGTTCGCGCGAGAGGCGCTTGCCGACCGCTTCGGCTTGTGCAACGCCGATGCCGTTCAATGCGATGTCGGTATGACCCTGAATGCGGCCTTCCGCGTTCCACGATGTCTCACCGTGACGTACAAGGACCAGTGTCGTGGCGCTCATCGCGGCGGAAACTCCTGGTGACGCGGCAAGGCGTCAGTGATTTCGAACCACGGTGCCTTCGAGCCCACGAATACGTGCATCGCCGGCCTCACGCCCGGATCGGTGTCGAGGCATCCCAACGGCAATCCGTATTTGTCCGGGCGGGAGTCGAAGCGACTGAGCAGCGGCGA
>JANMYN010000736.1:0-1614 GCA_031382195.1 Betaproteobacteria bacterium | reverse complement strand
CGTCATTGCCGCGATCAGCGGCATCGACATCGCGCTCTGGGACTTGCGCGGCAAGATGGCGGGCATGCCGTTGTGGCAGTTGCTGGGCGGGTATCGACAGCGTGTTCCCGCTTATGCAACCGGTGGCTTCTATTCGGAAGGCAAAGGTATCAAAGAGTTGTCGCGGGAAATGGAGTCTTACGTCAAGCACGGTTCCTGCGCTTTCGCGAGCTGATCCGGCGTGAGTTTCGAGGCGATGAAATCGCGCACTTTGGCAACGCGCTCGGCTTCTTCGCCCGCAAGCCGGGAAGCGGCAAGATTGCTCCACATGTGTGCCTGTATCGCATCGCGCGGCACGCCTTTTTCGGCGGCAAGACGGTACCACTTCGCCGCTTCGTTGCCATCGGCAGCCACGCCTTTGCCGTCTTCGTATAGATAGCCGATCATGTACGTCGATTGCGCATCGCCGCCCTCCGCGGCCTTGCGGAATTCCTCGATGGCGGTCTTGAAGTCGCCGCCGGTATAGGCGTCATAACCCTTGCGCGTATCGGCTGCCGCGCCGGCGCAAACGATCAGCAGGGACACGAGGATCAGAATCCGTCGCATCTGGTTCTCCTCCGATTCTCTGTTATCGTCACGATTTCCGCGGGGCAGTCAGCGGGATCGCGCGTTCCGGATCGACCGGTTGGTTCGAGGCTGTCAGTTTAAACCGATTCCGGATGCGGTCGGGCGCCGCCACCTTGACAGCGCTGGGAACGGCACCTATTCTCGGCCCCGCTCTCACATTGGCAAGTCAACCTGGCGCTACATCTCCGATGACCGATGCACTGATCTATCTCGCCTCCGCCTTCTGGATAGGTGCCGTCCACGCCGCCACGCCGGGTCACGGCAAGACGATCGCCGCCGCTTACATTGTCGGTGCGCGAGGCAGGCCCGTCGATGCGGTGATCCTGGGAATATTCGTCACGCTCTCGCACACCAGCGGCATCGTCCTTGTGGGCATACTCGCTTCCATCGGCATGCCGGGCATGGTGCCGCAACGCATCGAGGCATGGCTCGCATTAATCACCGGAGCGCTGGTGATCGCCATAGGACTTTGGACCTTGTGGACGCAAAGGGAATTGATACTGCAACTGCAAGGCGTGCCGCCAATGCCGCCCGCGCCGGGTCATGCTCTCAGCCATGTTGAGATGCGCTTTCGTGCGCACACGCCTGATCACGACCATGGACATGGCCATCATCAGCACGACCATCATCACGCGCACGGTTCAGCGCACGATCACGCCCATGGCGACCATCACGACGAAATCCATCAGCACCCGCACGGCGACCATCGGAAGCATGACGAAGAAGCGGGCTACCACAGCCACGGTTGGGGTTTCAAGCATACCCACGATCTGAAGCTTGCGACGATCAATCGGCCAAGCCTGTGGGTGCTTATTGGACTTGGCATCGCGGGCGGACTGCTACCGGACCCGGCAGCACTGGCAATTTTGTTGAACGCATTGGCGCAGGGCAAAGTGATGCTCGGATTGGGAACCGTCGTCGTGTTCAGCATCGGCTTCGCAGCCACGCTTGTCGTCGTCGGCGTGGTCGCCGCGAAAGTCGGACAAAAGATTCTCGACTGGCTCGCGG
>JANMYN010000639.1:0-2034 GCA_031382195.1 Betaproteobacteria bacterium | reverse complement strand
AAACAAACACCTTTTTTTTTATTTTTTTTGTCTGTTTTTTCGTTTTGCATACTTTTATTGGTATTTTGGTAGCAATCCAATTATTATTTTCGTTCCCGTTGCCGTGCTTTCTTTGGGTTCTTTTGGTTTTTTTGCGCCTTTGCGTTGAGGTGTACCAAGCTTGAGATTAGCGGAAAACGTCGTGCACTTCGCCCGAGCACTGCGCAAGGCGGGTGTGCCGGTAGGGCCGGATCGGGTCATGGACGGGCTGCGGGCGCTCGAGTTGGCGGGTATCGAGAATCGCGACGATTTCTACTGGGCACTGGCCTCGGTCTTCCTGTCCCGGCGCGAGCAATTCGAATTGTTCGACCAGGCTTTCCGGCTGTTCTGGCGCGAGCGCTACCTGCTCGATCGCGCGCTGCAGGGCCTGCCCGTTGCGTCGCCTGACGATCGTTCTCCCGACAAAACATCTAATCGGATCGCCGAGGCACTCGGACTGACGAAGCAGCTGCCGATGCGCGCTGGCACGCAAGGCGACGAGCCCGACGTGCTGCTAAGCGCCTCGGAACTGGAGCGGTTACAGCGCCGCGACTTCGAAACCATGACCGCCGAAGAACTCGAACAGGCCAAGCGGTTGATCGCTGGATTGAGGTTGCCGATCCCGCAAATCCGGACGCGGCGCCTGCATCCCGATGCGCACGGGCAGCGGGTGGACTTGCGCGCGACGCTGCGTGCCAGCCTGCGTGGCAACGCCGACATCATTGCGCTTCGCCGCCGTTCCTATCGCCGCCGCCATCCGCCGCTGGTCGTGCTCTGCGACATCTCCGGCTCGATGAGCCGGTATTCGCGCATGTTCCTGCACTTCCTGCACGCGATTACCAGCGATCGCGATCGCGTACACAGTTTCGTTTTTGGCACGCGGCTGACCAATATCACGCGCCAGTTGCGGCACCGCGATGTTGACATTGCGCTGGGTGCGATTTCGGGGACCGTGGCCGACTGGTCTGGTGGCACGCGCATCGGCGCCACGTTGAAGGAATTCAATCAGCGCTGGTCGCGCCGCGTGCTGGGCCAGAACGCCGTGGTCATGCTGATCAGCGACGGACTCGACCGCGATGCCGGCCATGACCTGACCACGCAGATGGAGCGCCTGCACAAGTCATGTCACCAGTTGATATGGCTTAACCCGCTTCTGCGCTTCGAGGAATTCGAGCCGCGGGCAGCGGGCGTACGCCTGATGCTGCCGCACGTGGATGCGTTCCTGCCTGCGCACAACATCGAGAGCCTCACCGACCTGGCTCGCTCGTTGCGCTTCGCGGGCGAAATCACGCGGCGAATTCCGCTTCGCCGGGCGCATACTGTCAACATGAATTCAACAGGAGGCACCGCAAAATGGAAATGAGCGGCGAGCAGCGCATTCCCCTTCCGCAACAGCAGGTGTGGGAAGCGCTCAACGATCCCGCAATCCTCAAGGCCTGCATACCGGGCTGCGATAGCATCGACAGGGTGTCCGATCACGAATACAAGGTCGCGATGACCGCCGCGATCGGCCCGGTGAAGGCGAAGTTCAGCGGCAAGCTGTTGCTTGCCGACATGAACCCCCCGCATTCGTATTCGCTCGCATTCGAAGGGTCCGGGGGCGCCGCCGGCTTCGGCAAAGGCAGCGCGCAAATCAGCCTCGCGCCCGGCGACGACGGCGGCACGCTACTCACCTACAAGGCGACGGCCAGCGTCGGCGGCAAACTCGCGCAAATCGGCTCGCGCCTGATCGACGGCGTCGCCAAAAAAATGTCCGACGACTTTTTCGCCCGCTTCAACAAGACGGTCGCGCCAGCGGCTGGCGCGGCAAGCCAGACGGCTGGCGCGCAACCAGATGCATCGGCCGGTGGCACTTCCAAGCTCGCCTTGCCGGTCTGGGCCTGGGTCGTCGGCGGCATCGTTGTCCTGCTGATCGTGGTGTACCTCGCCAGGTGAGCGAGGGGCCGGCGCGGTGAGCGCCGACGTCGTCATCATCGGCGCCGGCGGCGCCGGCATGATGTGCGCGATCGAAGCCGG
>JANMYN010000564.1:0-5898 GCA_031382195.1 Betaproteobacteria bacterium | reverse complement strand
TTGTTTCGACATGGTGGCCTCGGTGCGAATCGTTACTTGATGCGCTCGAAACGCTGCACGCGCTTTCCGGTATCGACGTCGCCCGTAAAAATGTTGCCCCGCGAATCGATTGCGATCGCATGTACCCAGTGGAATTCGCCGGCATAGCGGCCCTGCCTGCCGAAGGCGCCGACTTCCTGTCCACTGCTTCGAAGCAGTATATGAATTTCATTGTTGGTGCCGTCTGCGACGAAGAGATATTTCTGTTCCGGATCCGTCGACAAGGCAATGTCCCACACCGAGCCGACGAAACGCGTTTTCGGCTCCAGCACATGCTCCGCCACAAAGCTGCCGTCCTTGCGGAATACCTGGAAGCGGTCGTTAACCCGGTCGCAGACGTAGACCAGGCCATCGCGCGAGATGCGCACGCAATGCACCGGATTGCGGAACTGTTTCGCGATCGGCGCGCCGGGGTCGTACTTCCCCGGATCAGCATCGTCAGGCATCGTGCCGTAGGCGCCCCAGTGGCGCCGGTATTCTCCGCTGCGCGAGTCGAACACAACGATGCGCTTGTTGCCGTAACCGTCGGCAACGTAAACCTCGTGGGCCGATTCGTCGACGATGGCGAGCGCCGGACGGCCCAGGTAGCGTGTGCTGTTGCTGCCTTCGGTGTGACGCGCTTCGCCAATCTGCTTGACGAACTTTCCCTCGCGCGTGAACTCGAGCACCTGGGCGTCATTGTCCTTGTCGTTACCGGCGATCCAGACATGGTCGTTGGCGTCGACAAAGATGCCATGCTCGCTGCGCGGCCAGTCGAAGCCGGTGCCCTCGCCGCCCCAGGCCTGCACGAGATTGCCCTGCGCGTCGAACTCCATAACCGGCGGCGCGGGCCTGCAGCATTTCGATGTCGGCGGATCGACCGCAGCGCCTTTTTCGTCGTCGGTCAGCGTGCGCGGCCGCTGATAGACCCAGACATGGTCATGGCGGTCCGTCGCGATGCCGCCGATCTGCCCGAAGATCCAGTTGTTCGGCAGTGGCTTCGGCCAGTAGGGATCGACGCGGAATTCGGGAATGCTATCGGCCTGGGCAGCCGCGGTCATGACGAAAACCAGAACGGCGAGTGCTGCGGCGCAGCGGGTCGTTTTCATTACTCCTCCTGCCTCTATGTGAGGGATCGGTACGCGTCTTATCGCCGACTTCGCCTGTCCCGTTTGTTATCCGGATTATGCCGATAAACGCGGGGGGGAGGGCATTCATGCGGCAGGCGTCACGGTAACCGAAGCCAACAGACGGATCGCGGAGGCGGTACCGACGCTGGTGCGATGACCTGGAAGTACGGGAGTGAATTGAATTCTGCCTGCGGCCTGCCATCGCCGTCAGCGAGCCGGCACGCGCGGAGCCGGGAAAGAAAATTGAGTTTGCAGTCGTTTTGTTGCTATCGCTGTTCGTCGTGGTCGTGGTCGGCCGTTATCTGCCCGTGCACCTCGGCGTGTTGTCGAGCGCGCTTGCCTATCTGATCGGAGTCATTCTCGACACAATGAGACTGACTGCCATGGTGGCGGGCTATCCCGCCGGATTGTGTCAGACGCGGCGAACCCGGGTTACGCGATGTCGTCCAGTCGGACGCTGAACATCTTTACCAGGTCGGCTAGATCGCCGGCGCTACCGAGAAACCGGCAGCCGACACGGCGGGGCTGGGAACCGTCCGGTTGCAATAAGGTCTTCGAATAGCGAATTTCCAGATCCACCACGATCGGCCTCCGCCCCGGATAAACAATTCTGCAGTCTTTCAGAATAGTGCCGGGGTCCAGGCTGATCCCCGGGTCCGACAGCATCATGCCCTGGCCTTCCAGGCTGATGTCGACGACTTCAAGTTCGAAAGGCAGGAATCCCGGGCATTCGACAATGCATTTCAACCCCATCTGCGCAGGGATTTTGAAGCGTGGGTGCGTACGCTGCTGGTACCGGACCAGGAATTCCGGGAATTCCAGCCTGATCCCGGGTTGCTTTTCGAAGGCCGCATCAACGGGCGACAAGGCGCGCAATACCACATGCGAGCGGCTGAATTCGACGTGCAGCACCACCTGCCTGGCGGCGAGCAAGGTGGCATTGGCCGCCTTGCTCGGACTGTAGCCGATCACCAGGCGGCCGGCCTCGGCATCCACTTGCAGGATGCGAGTGATGAACAACTGCCCGCCGCGATCCAAGGTTGACGTGACCGGGATGCCCTGTCTGGAAACCTCGACGAGAATCCTCGCGATCTCCGTGCGTGAGCGCGTCAGGAGCGGGCCTGTCTCCTGCGAGACTTTCTGTTCGGGGCAATCTTGCGACATTCGATGCCTGTGTCGGAAAGCGTAGGGCCGGCAGTCGGCTCCGTTTCGGCCAACCGGATTGAGCAGTGGTGAACAACGCCCGCCATTACGGTTAAACGGCAACATTGCACAATAACTTGAGTCATCCGCTTCAGTCGCGTGACTGCGCGGTTGAAGAGGCCAAAAAGCAACACCTTGTAGTCCGCCCCTAGTCCTCCGGAACGGTGTATATCCGCGCGGTCCTTACAATACGGACCCGATTTTCGCACTATGAATTTCACTATCCAGTTGTTGAGACTCGACCCGTCTTTCACGCAACAAAGCTGTAAACTTCAACGAGCACAAGGATTTCACCCGTAAGTGGTCGGGCGCGTGTCGTCGCTCGCTACGAATACTGGGAAAGGGGAGGACGCGATGCCACAACTAGCCGGCCATTCCGACAAACAGGTCCGGCATTTCCGGCAGATTCTGCTCTGGCCGGTGCAATTAATGCCGATTCGTGCGGGCAGCCAGATCCAGAAGCACTGGGAATTGCTCGGGCAATGCGGCCATGACAATCCCTGGCGCGAGGTCGTCGACGAGTTCACCGGCGATCCCGCCCAGTTCCAGGAACGTCATTACAACGAGTTCGTTACCTTTCTGCCCTACGTGCAGCGCTTCCTCTACGGCGAAAGCGGGGGTGTGCGATCCGGCGACGAACGCAGCGCGTCGCTGATGCGGGTGTTTCGCCGCAGCGATGTCGCCGGCGTGCGCCTGACCGCGGGCCGCGACGAGCCGCCGCTCACCTTCTCCGTTGCACACGTCGATCTGTATTTCTTTTTTGATATCGACGTCGTGCTGCTGAACGTCGAGGTCTACGCCGACAATCTGCCGCTCCATCAGGTGCAGGGTACGCTACACCGATTCGGCCGTGCTTACCCGGGCGGCTGGGACGAGCACGGCGAGGGGCTGAACTGCATGCACAGCGTCGAGTGGCTGGGTGCGGACGGCAGCGTACTGGCGGTGTCGGACTACCAGAAGCGCGAGAAATACTTGTCTTTCGCTTGCCGGCACAGGGCGCCACACATCGCCGCACACTGGGAGTTTTTGCTCAGGCCCCTGGTACTCGATCAATCCGAAGACAAAGGCTTGATCCGTTACCGGCAACTGGAGTACTACCGGCTGCCGGTCATGGGTTATCTGGCGCTGGACAACCCGCGCGCCCTGACTCGCACCGATTTCGTTCGCCTTGGTTTGATCACCGCGCCCGGCGCCGACGAATCGCTGCCCTATTCCGATCGCTACGTCGCGGGCTTCGAGGAAAGCTATTGCTACGACCGCTACTGGAGCGACGCAGGCGACGGACCGAGCACGCGCTTCCTCGCCTGCGGCCATGCGCTGATTGTGGTCGGCGATGCGGCGTCGAAGCTGTTCACCAGCCGCGAGACCGGCGTTCTGGCGCAATTCCGCCACCAGCATTTTCTGCTGTTCCTGATCGCACATTTCCACAAGGCTGCGTTGCTGATGTTCTCCGACCGGCTGGTGCACGCGCTCAACAAGCTCGATATCCAGGATGCGGAGTCGGTCAAGCGGTTCAAGCGCGCCATCCGGGAGAGCTTCGAGATCTTCCTGCGCTTTACCCATCGCTACTGGTTCCACGAGGTTTCCGATCAGGCCCAGTGCAAGGCCTTGTTCGCACTCTGTCGCCGGCATCTCGGCAGCGACGCCTTGTACGCGGAGGTCAAGCAGGAGATCAGCGACATGAGCCAGTATCTGGACAGCGACAGCCTGCGCAGGCAGGCGAATACCGTGATTCGACTGACGGTGGTAACGACCTTCGGACTGATCGGCACGGTCACCACCGGATTCCTCGGCATGAATCTGATCGCCGCGGCCGACAGGCCGTTTCTGGAAAAGCTGCTTTACTTTCTCGTCTGGCTGATTCCCATCACCTGGTTGACCTTCTATAGCGTGATCAAGTCGAAGCGGCTGTCGGAGTTCCTCGACGCACTGTCCGACGAGCGCTTGCCGTTGAAGGCAAAAGTCAGCGCGCTGCTCGACGTATGGCGCAGTCCGCGCAAGGCCTGAGCGGCGATTGGGGGCGATGCGGGATGACAGGATTGCCCGCGGATTATTAAATCAGCTCTGACTGGCGCGTTGGTTTCGTCGTCAATCCGGAATCTCCTGGGTTGCGCAGCCCGGTACGGCACTGCGAAATCGACGCTGCCGCGAAATTCGCGTTGATGGAGTTGGCTGCAAGCGGTACGCCCCGGGTAAATTACCCGGGTGGAGGGGGCAAGAAACAAGACGTCACCCTATCGGTGTGACTCAGTTCAGACCGCCGTGAAGCCGGGGATCGAGCGGAATTCTTGCTGCAAGAAATCCAGGAACACGCGCACCTTGGTGGGGAGGTGTCGCGCCGATGAGTAGAGCGCGTTCACCTCCAGCGGCTGCATCGCATAATTTGCAAGAACCTGCTTCACGGCGCCCGACCGCAGTTCATCGAAGATGAGCGATTCCGGTATCCACCCCACGCCCAGCCCACTGAGTATCGCGCCGCGTATCACGTGACCGTTGTTCGCCTTGAAAGACCCGGTGACCCGCACTCTAACCTCGCCATCGGGCCCGGACAGCGCCCATTCGGAAGAGGGCGGATAGTTGAACTGCACGCAATCGTGCCGCGTCAGATCCAGCGGTACTTTGGGTGTGCCGTGCTTTCGAAGGTAAGCGGGCGTGGCGACGATCACGCGACGGGTCTGTCCGAGCCGGCGGGCCACCAGATTGGTGTCCTGCACTGCGCCGAAGCGCACCGCCACATCGATGCCTTCTTCCACCAGATCGACGAAGCGCTCGTTGAGCGTCAGGTCGATTGTCAGCCCGGTATGCTGACCCTGAAACCGGTACACCAGCGGCGCGATGTATTCCTGGCCGAGGGCGACGGAGGTGTTGACCTTCAGCGTGCCGTGTAGCTTTGCCTGCAACAGGCTCACATTCCCCTCCGCAGCCTGTACCGTGGCAATGATCTGGCGACACTCGTCATAGAACGCGCGTCCGGCTTCGGTGGGCGTCACGTGCCGGGTGGTCCGGTGCAGCAAACGCGCATTGAGACGTCGCTCGAGGGCGCGGATCTGCCTGCTCACGGAAGGCTGGGTAATCCCGATCTCCCGGGCGGCAGCCGAGAAGCTGCCGGTCTCGATAATCCGCACGAACAACTCCATTGCAGCCAGTCGATCCACGGCGACTCCATTCATACGCGAAACGTATCAACGATATGCCAATTCCTGATCTTGTGTCACGCACATGATGCGCCGACCATGTGCTCGCATCCGGCGTTTGCGTATCGAATGCAACGACACTAACTCGAAGGTGAATCCATGATCCTCGTCGTTGGAGCAACTGGGCTGCTGGGCAGTGCCGTGTGTCGAGTTCTAACCGAGAGCAAGATGGCGATGACGGCCATGGTCAGGCCTACGGCCGACCCCGCAAAGGTGGTCAAGCTTGAGCAAGGCGGCGCAAAGCTGGTGAGAGGCGATCTCAAGCATCGAGCATCGCTGGACGCGGCATGCAAGGGGGTCGATGCCGTCATTTCGACGGCGTCAGCTTCTTTTTCCAGGCAAGCCGGCGATTC
>JANMYN010000549.1:0-1986 GCA_031382195.1 Betaproteobacteria bacterium | reverse complement strand
AGCTGGTAAGGCGCGACGATCGCCTGCGTCGGGCAGATGTCGATGCAGCGGCTGCAGGTGCCGCAGTGGTCGGCCTGCGGGGAGTCGACCGGCAATGCCAGGTCCGTATAAATTTCACCGAGGAAAAACCACGAGCCGGCTTCGCGATTGAGCACCAGCGTGTGCTTGCCGCGCCAGCCCAGGCCCGACTTGGTCGCGAGCTCGACTTCCATGACCGGCGCGCTATCGGTGAACACCCGATAGTGAAAAGGCGTGACGGCCGCGATGCGGTCACACAGATTTTGCAGGCGTCCGCGCAACACCTTGTGATAGTCCCGTCCAACCGCGTAGCGCGCGACATAGGCCCGGCTGCCGTCGTTCAGAACGTCCCAACTGTCGGCCGCTCCAGGAGGGAAATAATTCATCCTGACGGTAATGACGCGCAGCGTGCCCGGCACCAGCTCGGCCGGTCGCGTACGCCGCGTACCGTGGGCTGACAGATAATCCATGTCGCCCTGCCAGCCGCGCGAAAGCCATTCCTTCAGGCGTGCCTCCGCTTCGCCAAGTTCGCAGTCGGCAATGCCGACCTGCTGGAAGCCGAGTTCGTCTGCCCAGCCCCGGATCCGGTCAACCAGTTCGCCGGCGCTCGGTTCAGCGGGCGGCTCGGACAGGTTGCGCGAGGTCATCGGCGGATGCGGATAGCAGAAAATCAAGTTTGCGAGTCTCGCCATGCTTCATCGTAAAGAAGCGCTCCGGCGCGACGCCGGCTTTTACCAGCGCGTCGGCGAGCTTGCGCGGCGGTTCGTCGAGCAACTCGTCGGTCAGGCGAAAAGTACCCCAGTGCATTGCCACGGCGTAACGCGCATGCAGGTCTTGCCGGGCGCGCACGGCTTCGTCCGGATTGACGTGCATCACGCTCATGAACCAGCGCGGTTCATAGGCGCCGATCGGCAGGGCCGCCAGATCGATGGTGCCGAAGCGCTTGCCGATATCGGCGAGGTCCGGCGAGTAACCGAAGTCACCACCAAAGAAAAAACGCAGGCTGGGATGTTCGACGACCCAGGATCCCCACAGGGTTTTGTTGCGATCCCACGGTGTGCGCGAACTCCAATGCTGCACCGGAACTAGGGTGAGCTTGAGTCCCATGTGGTCCGCGCTCTCCCACCAGTCGAGTTCGGTCACTTTGTCGATGCCCTGGGCCTTGAACCATTCCTTCAGCCCCAGGGGCACGAAGAAGCGCGGCGCGCCGCCCTTCTGCCTGTTCAGGCGTATGACCGTTTCCCGGTCGAGGTGGTCGTAATGATTGTGGGATATCACCACCACGTCGGCATGCGGCAGCGTATCGAAATCGAGGGCAGGTGCAACGTGACGCTCCGGTCCGGCAAAAGAAACCGGGGACGCCCGTTCGGTCAGGTGCGGATCAGTCAGGACATTGACGCCGCCGATCTGCAGCAGAAACGAGGCGTGCCCGATCCAGGTCAGCGTGGGCTCGCGACGATTGGCTGCCAGAAAATCGGCGTCGGGCTTCAACAGAGGAAAGCCATAGCCTTCCTTCGGGTTCTCCGCGACGCCCTTGGTCCAGCGCTCCCATTGCCATTTCCAGAAGCTCTGCCGGGGCGGTTGCGGATAGTTGTTGCGGAATCCGTCTTCGGTGTGGTGCGATTTGGCCGGATTATAATGCGGGTTGCTGCGACAGGCAGCGAGCAGCAGCACAAAGGCGGTACACAGAATCATGATCGATCTGATCTTCATCGTCTGAACGGGAAATTCGGAGGCCAGTGTAGCGGTCCGCCGAATGCGATGCAAAGAAGCGTCGCCTGTGTCAAGAAGCGCCGGCGATGCCAAGAACCCACGCCGTTGCAAAGCGAGCGGTCAACGAAACCAGGGAGCGAGGACATGGCGGCAAGCAAGCAGCAGACGGCAGGCGTGATCGGACTGGGCTCGATGGGTCTGGGTGTGGCGCGCACACTGCTCAGGAAAGGTTTCGAAGTGCATGCCTACGACGTG
>JANMYN010000527.1:0-3180 GCA_031382195.1 Betaproteobacteria bacterium | reverse complement strand
TGAAGCCGCGGCGGCGCGCGCCGACCAGTGTCGGCATGCGCGGATCGTCCCAGCCGTCGACGTGCTTTTCCTCGACGAGCTGGATCAGCTTGCGCTTCGAGAGCACAACATAAGACAGATTCAGACGGGCGAATTCGTACTGTCGTGGCAGCGGCAGCGCGAGCAGGCCGAATCCGGCCAGTTTTTGCAGTACCCAGTCGTAGAGCGGGCGGTGGTCTTCGAACTCCAGGGTACAAAGCGAATGCGTGATGTTCTCCAGCGCGTCGGAGATGCAATGCGTGTAGTCGTACATCGGATACACGCACCACTTGTCGCCCGTACGATGGTGATGCGCGTGGCGGATGCGGTAGATGACCGGATCGCGCAGGTTGATGTTCGGCGAACTCATGTCGATCTTCAACCGCAGCACATGCGTCCCGTCCGCAAATTCGCCGGCCTTCATGCGCCGGAACAGACCCAGGTTCTCGTCGCGAGATCGTTCGCGATACGGGCTCGATTTGCCGGCTTCGGTCAGGGTGCCACGGAATTCGCGCATCTCGTCCGCGGACAGGCTGTCGACATAGGCCAGGTCATGCTGGATGAAGGCCTCCGCGAATTGATAGAGGGTGTCGAAATAGTCCGACGCGTAGTAAAGATGCACGCCCCAGTCGAATCCCAGCCATTCCACCGCGTCCAGAATCGAATCGACGTACTCGGTGTCCTCGGTGACCGGATTGGTATCGTCGAAGCGCATGTGGCAGCGGCCGTCGTAATGCAGCGCCAGGCCGAAATTCAGGCAGATGGACTTGGCGTGGCCATAGTGCAGATAGCCATTGGGCTCCGGCGGGAAGCGCGTGCGGATTTTTGCGGGATCGGGCGGCGCGGAAACGTGGAGTGAGGCCGGTCCGGGTTTGCCGTCCCATCTGCGCGCAGCGTTTTTCCCTTGCACAAGGTCGGCTTCGATGATGTTGCGGATGAAATTGGTGACTTGGGCGGCGTGGTTCGGGTGCGCCTTGTCGCCGGTTGCTGGTTTGTTCACGCTGGCTGACGGAATGATTGAGAACGAGGCCGTTGCTACATGGAGGCAGTTGCAATATCGAGGCCGGTGCAATTATCGAAGCAAATGCAATCTTAATGCCTCGAGGGCCTTTCGTGGGCGAAAACTGAAGGTTCCCGATCGGCGTGATGTTTTGCGCTGCTGCCGATCAGGGCACGGACTCAGGAGGCGGCGAACCCGTAGCCGGAGAAGCGCCGGCCTCGCTGGCGCGCTGCAGCCGTTGTTTCTTTTCTTTTTCCATCGACTGACGATGCTTGCTGATCGCAAAGCCCACGGCGCCGCCCATGACCCCGGCGATAATCAGGCCGGCGATCGGCACCCAGCGCGGTAACGGGTCAGGAGACCCGTCCAGCAGATGGCCTGCCGCGGCGAGCGGCAGGCAGGCCAGCCCGGCATAGCAAAGAAACTGGAGTGTTCGCCTGAACCCCTTCACCCTTCACCCTTCACTCGTTACGCCGCAGCGAAATTCATTCGCTTCTTAACCCCGTTTCCGACCGGCGCTCGTTTACAGGAGGGCAACCCACTTAACCGGAAAGGAACGTCCATGTTTTCCCGTCGCCTCCGCGCCCCGTTCGCCATGCTGGCCTTGAGCGCTTCAATTGCCGCCTTTGCTGCGGATGAAGGAACTCACGCCATTACGATATACAGCACCATGACACCCGGCGCGATATCGCCGGACCAGTACCGAAACGGTGGTGGTGGCCACAGTCTACCGGGCTACGCGACTGTGCGTCACGAGCGCGACATCGCGCTGAACGCCGGTCGCAATACCATTCGCTTCACCGATGTCGCCGGATTCATCGACCCGACTACCGTGTCGTTCTCCTCGCTGACCGACCCCATTGGCACGCGAGTGATGGAGCAGAATTTCCAGTTCGACCTGGTCAGCCCGGAAAAACTGCTGACGCGTTTCATCGATCGCGACATCGCGGTCGAGCGCATGGTTGGCAACAAGATTGAGACCCTGGAAGGCAAACTGCTTTCGACCCAGGGCGGCATGGTCATCAGGGAGGCGGACGGCTCGGTGCGGACCATTCCGTATAACGCAGGCGTGAAACTGCCTTCGCTGCCGGGCGGACTGATTACGCGGCCCACTCTGGTGTGGGACGTGATTACGGGCAAAGCGGGGACGCACAAAACGCGCGTCGCTTATCAAACCACCGGCATAACCTGGTGGGCGGACTACAACCTCACGTTTGCCGAGGGCAAGGACGCCAACTCCTGCAAGGTCGATATCGGCGCCTGGGTCAGCATCCTCAACCAATCGGGCGGCAGCTATCCGGATGCAAAAATCAAGCTTGTCGCCGGCGACGTGCACCGTGCCGAGGCCGTCGGGCGGACAATGCCGATGGCGGCAAAAAGCATGGCGATGGACCGGGCCGAAGAAGTAAAGGGGTTCGAGGAAAAGAGTTTTTTCGAGTATCACCTTTACACGCTCGGGCGCCCCAGTTCCCTGCCGGACAATTCCACCAAACAGATCGAATTGTTTCCGAAAGTGGCGGAAGTGGCCTGCGAGAAGACGCTCGTGTATTACGGCCAGGCGGGTCAGTGGTACGGCGGCGGCCCGATGACCGATCGCAACTACGGCATCACCGGCAACAAGAAAGTCGACACCTATCTGTCGTTTCGTAACCGCACTGAAGATGGCATGGGCGTACCGCTGCCGTCCGGGCGCGTGCGCGTTGCCAAGCTCGACACGGCCGACGGCAGCCTGGAGTTCATCGGCGAGGACCGCATCGATCACACGCCGAAGAACGAAACGGTGCAGCTTAAACTGGGCAGCGCCTTCGACGTGGTTGGGGAGCGTCGCCAGGTGGACTTCAAGGTCGACAGCAACCGCAACACCATGACCGAGGAAATCGAGGTCAAGATCCGCAACCGCAAGGACGAACCGGTGCGGGTGATCGTGAAGGAAAACCTCTACCGCTGGACCAACTGGAAAATCACGCAGGCGAACCAGACGTACGAGAAACAGGATTCGCGCACGATCCACTTTCCGGTCACTGTCGCGGCCGATGGGGAGGCGGTGGTGCGCTACACGGTGCGGTATACGTGGTGAACGCTGGCGCTAGCCTAGCCGGCCAGGGGGCCGGCTTTAGGAGCGTTGACGCAGATACCCTACGTGCCGTCTGGCACGTCGGAGT
>JANMYN010000504.1:0-3691 GCA_031382195.1 Betaproteobacteria bacterium | reverse complement strand
GACGGCCGCCCCGGATTGTCCATATTGCTGTTCGCGATGTCGGGCAAGGAATTGGCCAAACAGGTCGAGCGCCGCGTGGGCCAGTGCGTATTGACCGCACCGACCACGGCGGTGTTCGCGGGGCTCGACGGCGAGCCCGTGAACCTGGGCAAAAATCTGCGCTTCTTCGGCGACGGCTTTCAGATGTCCAAGGTCATCGGCGAAAAGCGCTACTGGCGCATCCCGGTGATGGATGGCGAATTTGTCTGCGAGGAAACCACGGGCATGATCAAGGCCGTCGGCGGAGGCAACTTCCTGGTACTCGCGCGCGGCCAGGGTGAGGCACTCGCGGCCTGCGAGGCGGCCATCGAAGCGATGTCCAAGCTGCGTGGCGTAATCATGCCCTTCCCCGGTGGCGTCGTGCGATCAGGCTCGAAAGTCGGCTCGAAGTACAAGGCGCTTTCCGCGTCGACCAACGACGCGTTTTGTCCGACATTACGCGGCGCGGTAAAAAGCGAGCTGTCGCCGGAGACCGGCGCGGTGCTGGAGATCGTGATCGACGGGCTGACGCAGGGTGATGTTCGCGACGCCATGCGCGCGGGCATCGAGGCTGTTTGCAAAGTCGGCGCGGCCGGTGGCGTAGTGCGCGTTAGCGCAGGCAATTACGGCGGCAAGCTCGGCCAGTTTCATTTCAAGCTGCACGAGATCATGCGATGAGCGCGCTGACGCTTACCCTGCGTTCGCCGCCAAGCCGCAGTGTGAATTTGTCGGCGTTGACGCCGGAGCGGCTTGCTGGCCTGAGCGCTGCGCAGATCGGCGCGTTGCAGTTGCACGGTGGGTTGTGCGTCGCGGATCTTTTCGATATCAGGTTCGGCGATGCGCAACATCTGATGATTCGCGACAGTTGCGAACAGCTGACGCATATCGGCGCCGCCATGCGCTCCGGCACGATCACCGTGGAGGGCGACGGCGGCGCGTACGCGGGTCGAAGCCTGAACGGTGGCCGACTGAACATCAGCGGAAATGCCGGCGCCTTTGCCGGCTGCGGCATGAAAGCGGGAATGATCCGGATCGGCGGCCATGCCGGCGATTTCGCCGGTGGCGCGCTTGAAGGGGACAGGCAGGGCATGCGCGGGGGGATTCTCGTAATCCACGGCAATGCCGGTGACCGCGCCGGAGAACGCATGCGGCGCGGCCTGTTGCTGATCGGCGGGAATGCCGGCGCGTATTGTGGCGCCAACATGCTGGCCGGAACGCTCTTTGTCGCGGGCAAGACGGGCACCATGCCGGGCTTCTCGCTCAAGCGCGGTACGCTGCTGCTGGCCCGCATGCCGGAGCATATTCCAGTCACGTTCCAGGATAGCGGCGAACATTCTTTGCTGTTCCTGACTCTTCTGGAAAAACAACTGCAGCGCGATCGCGAGTCGTTTGCGCACTTCCTGCCGTTCAGTCACAAGGTGCGCCGGTACTGCGGAGATCTGGCCTGGGGCGGTACCGGAGAAATCCTTATCTTTTCCTGATGCAGCTTTCGCCCGAAGCCGCTGCCGTTGTCACGATTCAGCGGTTGTCGAGATCCGAGATGCGTTCCTCGTAGGCTTTGAGCATGCACTCGACGTCGTTGCAGACATCACGTGCATCGTGAATCCAGGCGCGCTGGGCTTCCATCAGCGTCCAGGGATCGGCACCGCGACGGATCGCCCCGCGAAACGCCAGCGCCATGCGCTGGTCCGCCACGGCAAGCCGCGAGTTCGAACACAATAATTTCTCGGTATTGGTATTCGCGCGGCTGCAGTCCGGACCCGCCAGGACTGGATTGATACTCGCCAACACGAGCGCGACCGCGAGAAAAGCGGCGCTGTTCACGCCAGCAGTCGCCCGCTTTTGAGAACCGGCACGGCGTCTAGCGTGCTCAGGCGGGCTGCGAAATAAACTTCGTGGGTCAGATTGCGCTCGACCATCATGCGCCCGACGCGCGCGCGCAGCAGGCAATCGGCCGCGTCCTCGCTGCGGAACAGGCTCCTCGCCGCCAGCGCGGCATCGGAAAAATCGCTGTTCTCGTCGAGCGCGCGCGACAGCAGGTCGACAAAGTATCCGGCGCCGTAGAGGTCTTCGAGATTGACCATGCCCATCGAGCCAGAGCACACGATCAGGATGGTCTTGCCCGGATGCTGATCCAGGACACGATTGACCACCGCTTCACCATTGATCAATGCCCCCGCGTATACGTGATCCGCCCGTGCAGATTGCCGCAGGGCGACTGTGCCATTGGTCGTCGAATAGATCAGCTTGCGGCCGGATATCTTCTCTTCCAGCAATGCCAGCGGCGTCGGCGACGCGAACCCCGGCAATGTTTCGGCATAGAGCTCGCCGGCAAGGATGTAGCTGCCTTGGGGATGCTTCTGCGCTTCTGCGCGCGCTCCCGCCTCATCCAATGTCGGAATGACTTCAGTTGCGCCGTTGGCGAGCGCCGTAATGATGGTGGACGTGGCAAAGAGAACGTCGAGCACGATCGCGACCTTGCCTTCGAGTCGTTCGTGATCGAGTTCTTCCTTGCGGTAGAGCACGTGCACCTTGTGCTTGAACGCCATGTTCACGTCGTCGGGCTCCCCGGGCTGCGGCGGCGGAACATTCCATAACCCTGCATGCTCATCACCATCTCACCATCCTGATTGAATACTTCCCATAAATTGTTGACGATGCCGATCTCGGGCTTGCTTTTCGACACCCGTGTGTCCAACGTCGTGCGCTGCGCGCGGATCGTGTCACCCGGGCGCACCGGTTTCAGCCATTTGAGGTTGTCGATGCCGGGCGAACCGACGCTTGCCGCTTGCGACAAGTAGGCGTCGCACATCATGCGCATGACCATGGCGCAGGTGTGCCAACCGCTGGTGATCAGTCCGCCGTACATTGACTGCTTCGCCGCCGCTTCGTCGACGTGGAACGGCTGCGGATCGTACTGCTTGGCAAAGGCGATGACTTCTTCCTTGTCGACGCGCCTGCCGCCGATCTGTTCGACTTCCCCGACCTTGAAGTCTTCCCAGTACCTTGTAATCAACGCTTAACTCCCAAAAAAATCTTCACCGCAAAGACGCAAAGGAAACGCAGAGGAAAGCAATGCAAGGTGAATGAATCGCTGGGGTGATTTACGCTACTCGACTATGGAGCCGCAAATGACTTGCATGCGCAGAGAAATATAACCCAGGCAGGATCTAACAACCCTCACGCTTTTCGCACTTCCATGTCCTCCTTCGCGTTTCCCTTTGCGTCTTTGCGCCTTTGCGGTAAGGTTTAGATACGCACCCAGGACTTCCGGGGCGGTTTCATCTGCGCCGTTGCCTCGCCTTCCTGCATGGCAGCGAAGCGTGTGCGCTGGCTCGCCGAATTTCCGAACAGGATATCAATCGCGGTAAGCCGTTTGAAATAGTGGCTGACATTCAGCTCGTCGGTCATGCCCATCCCGCCGTGAAGCTGGATCGCCTGCTGGCCGATGAAGCGCCCCGCGCGGCCGGTCATTTCCTTTGCCGCGGCGACAGTGCGCCGGCGCTCTGAAACATCCATCGAGTCCACTTTCGAAGCAGCCAGCAAGGCCATGGAGCGCGCCTGCTCGAGTTGAACCAGCATGTCGACCGCGCGATGCTGCAAGGCCTGGAAGCGGCCGATCGGCTGGCCGAACTGCTGCCGCGTCTTCAGATACTCCACCGTCGTCGCGTGC
>JANMYN010000480.1:0-4235 GCA_031382195.1 Betaproteobacteria bacterium | reverse complement strand
TCCGAAGCCTTCGGCGCGCGATTTCTTGATCATATCGTCGAGGTCGCCATACTGCGCGGCGCGATGGCCATAGCGCACGCCGTCGAAGCGGCTCAGGTTCGAAGAGCACTCGGCCGGCGCGATGACGTAGTAGACCGGTATGCCGAGCGCCGCGTTGGGCAGAGAAATATCCACAAGTTCCGCGCCCAGCCTGACGTACTCCGCGAGCGCGTCGCGTACGGCTTTTTCGACGTCCGGTTGCAATCCTGCGCCGAAGAATTCTTTCGGCAGACCGATGCGCAATCCCTTGACGCCGTGCTCCAGGTTTCGGGTGTAGTCCTCGCCCGCACGCTCCACGCTGGTTGAGTCCTTCGGATCGAAACCCAGCATCGCGTTGAAAATCAGCGCCGCATCTTGCGCCGAGCAAGTCATGATGCCGGCCTGGTCCAGGCTGGAGGCAAACGCGATCATGCCCCAGCGTGATGCCCGTCCATAAGTCGGCTTGATGCCGGTGATGCCCGACAATGCCGCCGGTTCGCGGATCGAGCCGCCGGTATCCGTCGCGGTCGCCGCCGGCGCAATGCGGGCTGCTACAGCTGCGGCCGAGCCGCCGGAGCTGCCGCCGGGAACGGCGGATTTGTCCCATGGGTTCAACACATTGCCGTAATGACTGTTTTCATTCGAAGAGCCCATGGCGAATTCGTCGCAATTGAGCTTACCCAGCGAAACCATGCCGGCCGCGGCGAGGTTGCTCACCACCGTCGCATCGAATGGGCTCATGTAGCCTTTGAGCATGCGCGACGAAGCGGTGGACGCAAATTCGCGCGTAACGAAGATGTCCTTGTGCGCGATCGGCACGCCGGTCAGCGGCGTGACCTCGCCGCGGGCAATGCGCGCGTCGGCGGCCCGGGCCTGCTCCAGCGTGACCTCCGGACGCACGTCGAGAAAGGCATTCAGCTCCTTGTGGCGCTCTATGCGATCGAGGAACAGCATTGCCAATTCGACTGCGGAAACCTGTTTCGCGGAGAGGGCGCGGCCGAGTTCGGCGACCGATTTTTCGAACATTGTGGGCGCCCCTACTCGATGACGCGCGGCACGAGGAACAAGCCGTCCTGCCTGGCGGGCGCGTTCTTCATGTTGGCCTCGCGGTCGGGTTTGTCCAGGGCCAGATCCTCGCGCAGGCGCTGGCTGCCTCCGAGCGGATGAGACATCGGCTCGATGCCGGCGGTGTTGACCGATTGCAACTGCTCGATCAACTTGAAAATCTCATTAAGCTGCACCAGCGTCTGCTCGGTTTCGCCCGCAGTGATTTCTATGCGCGCGAGATGGGCGATGCGCTTGACGTCGCGGGAGGTAAGTGGCATGTACGGAAATCTTTCAGTCGATCGCAGCGGGTTCGGCCGCGGAATCCCGGATACTGCCGCCGATGGCGGGCACCGGCCGGGCTCCCCCGCTTTTAGTTAACCGCAGCAGGGCGATAGGGTATCATAGGGAATTCATTTTCCGCACTGCGGCAACCCTTTCGGATCCAGTCATGTTCGGATTTCTAAACGGCTACTTTTCCAACGATCTGGCGATTGACCTCGGCACCGCCAATACGCTGATCTATGTTCGCGGCAAGGGTATCGTCCTAAACGAACCCTCGGTGGTGGCGATCCGGCAGGAAGGCGGACCCAACGGCAAGAAGGTCATCCAGGAAGTAGGCCTGGCCGCAAAGCAGATGCTCGGCCGCACGCCGGGTAACATAACTGCGATCCGGCCGATGAAAGACGGCGTGATCGACGATTTCACCGTAACCGAGCAGATGCTCAAGCAATTCATCAAGAAGGTCCACGACTCCCGCCTGTTTTCGCCGAGCCCTCGCATCGTTATCTGCGTGCCCTGTGGATCGACCCAGGTCGAACGTCGCGCGATACGGGAATCGGCTTATGGCGCAGGCGCGCGCAAGGTCGAGTTGATCGAGGAGCCGATGGCCGCGGCCATCGGCGCCGGGCTGCCGGTCGAGGAAGCCACTGGATCGATGGTGGTGGACATCGGCGGCGGCACCACGGAAGTGGGTGTAATTTCCCTCGGCGGTATCGTGTATTCCGGATCGGTTCGGGTGGGCGGCGACAAGTTCGACGAAGCCATCATCAATTACATCCGCCGCAACTATGGCATGCTGATCGGCGAAACCACGGCCGAGGAGATCAAGAAGGAAATCGGCTCGGCGTTTCCTGGGTCGGAGGTGCGCGAGAAAGAGGTAAAAGGTCGCAATTTGGCCGAGGGCATTCCGCGCAGCTTCACCATCTCGAGCAACGAAATCCTGGAAGCGCTGACCGACCCGCTGAACAGCATCGTGAGTGCGGTCAAGTCGGCGCTTGAGCAGACCCCCCCTGAACTGGGCGCAGACATTGCCGAAAAAGGCATGGTGCTGACCGGCGGTGGGGCGTTGTTGCGTGATATCGACCGGTTACTGATGGAGGAAACCGGGCTGCCGGTCATTGTTGCCGACGATCCGTTGACCTGTGTGGTGCGCGGATCGGGCCGTGCGCTGGAAAAAGTCGACAAACTGGCCACTATTTTCACGAACGACTGACGATTGCATTGAAGGGGCGAGGGGCGAGGGACGAGGGGTGAGGGAACTGCACCAGCTTCCCTTGGGCTTTACCCCTCATTCCTCGTCACTCGTCCCTCGTCCCTAGGATGGAATACACGCCGCCGCCATTCTTCAAACGAGGTCCCAGCCTCCTTGCCCGAGTCGGCCTGTTTTCACTCCTGTCTTTGATTCTGCTGTACGCCGACGCACGCTTCCACTACATGGAAGCCATGCGCAAAGTCATCGCCGCCGTTCTGTATCCGATGCAGGAGCTTGCGGATGCACCGGGCCAGGCCGCTTCCCGCATCGCCAACTTCTTCGTGTCCCAGTCTTACCTGCAGCGAGAGAACGACCGCCTGTCGCACGAGAATTTCCTGCATGCCGGACAACTGCAATCGCAACAGGCGTTGATCGCCGAAAACCGGCACCTGCGACAGTTGATGGAATTGCAAGAGCGTGCCGAGCAGACCTCCACGGTGGCCGAGATCCTCTATGTCGGGCGTGACCCGTTCAGCCGTAAGGTCATCATCGATAAGGGATCTTCGCAGGACATCGAGGAAGGCGCCGCGGTCGTGGACGATACCGGACTAATTGGCCAGGTCACGCGCACGTTTCTGTGGACTGCCGAAGTTGCTCTGATAAGCGACCGCGCGCAGGTGGTTCCCGTTCAGGTGGTGCGCAATGGTGTGCGTGCGGCCGTATTCGGAATTGGCTACGACGGCGCCCTGGATCTGCGCTTCATGCCGGTCAATACCGACGTTGAGAACGGCGACGTGCTGGTCACCTCGGGCATCGACGGCGTTTATCCGCCCGGGCTGCCGGTCGCGGTAGTGTCGAACATCGAGCACAACGCTGCTTATCCGTTCGCCAAGATTACCTGCACCCCGGCCGCAGGTCCGAATCGCAATCGGCAGGTGCTGGTGATGTCCCGGCTGGCGCCGCTGCCCGACTATCCGATCGCACCCGAGTCCAAGAAATCCGGCAAAGCACGAAAAGCGAGGAAGGGCGGATGATGCGCTCGCCGATGTTCGGCAAACTAAGCGGCAGCGAAGAGATTCTGCTGCCGGTTAAGCCGATCTACATCACGCTCACGCTGATGGTCGCGCTGATGATCAATCTGCTGCCGCTGACCGGATGGGTGCTGGCCTTGCGTCCGGATTTCGTGGCGCTGGTGCTGCTCTACTGGGGCATTTACCAGCCGCGAAAAATCGGTTTCCTGCCGGCTTGGCTGCTCGGGCTGGCGATGGACGTTGCCGACGGCAGCCTGTTCGGCCAGCATGCCCTTGCCTACTCGTTCATGATGTTCGCCGCCATAGCTCTGCACCGGCGGGTGTCGATGTTCGACATGCGCCACCAGATTTTGCATGTGCTGCCGATCCTGCTGATCATGCAATTGATCGTGCTTGGCGTGCGCCAAGCCGCCGGCGGACAATTTCCCGGCTGGTGGTATTTCGTATCCAGCGTCACCGGTGCGCTGCTGTGGCCGGCGACGGACTTGTTGCTGAAGATCCCGCTGCGCCAGCGACCCGACCCGGACGAGGCGTGAGCCGCCGCACAACAATGCTGGCCTGGGCCGGGATCCGGTCATGAATCGAACCGTCGAGCTTCGTGATCACCAGCGCGAGCTGTATTACTTCCAGCTGCGCCTCGCGATAGTCGGCAGCGCAGTGCTGTTCGC
>JANMYN010000474.1:0-1869 GCA_031382195.1 Betaproteobacteria bacterium | reverse complement strand
GCACGCGAGGGCATCTCGAATTTGCCACCGGTGAGGATGTCCTGGCCGTGGGAGATCGCCTCCCATACCGTCTTCTTGTTTTCGAGCGCGTCGCGGGTCTGGTCGACGAACGCAAGCTGCACGGTCGAACCGATGACCACTTCTCCGCTGTCGGGTTTTTCGTTGCGCGTGATCATGCGGAACAGCGTCGACTTTCCGGCGCCGTTCGGGCCGATGATGCCGACGATAGCCCCCGGGGGGACGCTGAATGAAAGCTTGTCGATCAGCAGGCGGTCGCCGTACCCCTTCGACACCTCCTTGAACTCGATCACACTGTCGCCCAGGCGCTCAGCCACTGGAATGAAGATTTCCTGGGTTTCATTTTGCTTCTGGTGCTCGTGGGACGACAGCTCCTCGAAACGCGCAATGCGCGCCTTGCTCTTGGCCTGGCGCGCCTTGGGATTCGAGCGCACCCATTCGAGTTCCTTCTGCATCGCCTTGATGCGGGCAGACTCCTGCTTGGATTCGATCTCGAGGCGCTGCTCCTTCTGCTCCAGCCAGGAACTGTAGTTGCCTTTCCACGGAATACCGCGGCCGCGGTCGAGTTCCAGGATCCACTCGGCCGCGTTGTCGAGGAAGTAGCGATCGTGAGTGACCGCGACCACGGTGCCGGGAAACTTCTGCAGGAACTGCTCCAGCCAGTCCACGCTTTCCGCGTCGAGGTGGTTGGTCGGCTCGTCGAGCAGCAGCATGTCGGGCTTCGACAGCAGCAACCGGCACAGGGCGACGCGGCGTTTCTCGCCACCGGAGAGCGTGGCGATTTTTGCGTCCCACGGCGGCAGCCGCAGCGCGTCGGCGGCGATTTCGAGCAGATGCTCGACGTCGGCACCGCTGCTGGCGAGAATTGCTTCGTACTTGGCCTGTTCGGTCGCGAGCTTGTCGAAGTCGGCATCCGGCTCCGCATATGCCGCATAGATTTCGTCGAGCTTGCCCTTCGCCTCCAGGACTTCGCCCAGACCGCCTTCGACCGCCTGGCGCACGTTCTGCTCGGGGTCGAGTTGCGGCTCCTGCGGCAAGTAGCCAATGCGCAGGTTCGGCATCGGGGTCGCTTCGCCTTCGATCTCCGTGTCGACCCCCGCCATGATCTTGAGCAGGCTGGACTTGCCGGAACCGTTCAGTCCCAGCATGCCGATCTTGGCACCGGGGAAGAAAGACAACGAGATGTCCTTGAGGATCACGCGCTTGGGCGGCACGACTTTGCCCACGCGGTTCATCGTGTAAACGTATTGAGCCATGGTCTGATGCGCGATGGGTTTGCGGAAAGGGCGGAATTATGCGGGAAAAACCGGCCGGCCGGAGGCTAGAATCACTGGCGTTCGACGCGAATACCCTGCGTGCCTAGCACGTCGGAGTACCCTTTTAGGACGCATGATCAATGTCGTGTTTTTTAATCCTTTCCAAGCGGTACGCTCGATCGTCGCTTTCGGCTGACTTAGACCCCTGAATGTGTATTTCTGGTTTCCGGACTGTTGGTTTACCGATGCCGCCGGTCGGGCCACGACAATCCCGGTTGCCTCTGATGCCTGCGCCTTTTGCGCAATTGTTCCAGCGCGCGCCGTTGCAAATTGCCTCCTGATCGATCTCGCACACAAGTTATAGCGATGGCTCCTATGTGGTATCTTCCTGCACGCAGTACCAGTCAAACAGCGCGAATCAGACAGCGCGAACCGTAAAAAATGAGGAGAGACTCAATGAAACTCTATTTCGATCCGATCAGTGTCAACTGCCGCAAGGTTGTCGCCGGGTTCGGCCTGATGGGCGTGAACTACGAGGCAGCGCATGTCGACTACTTCAAAGCCGAGCAAAAGGCACCCGAATATCTGAAGATCA
>JANMYN010000461.1:0-2692 GCA_031382195.1 Betaproteobacteria bacterium | reverse complement strand
ATCTGGGCAGAGTATTCTCGTCGCCGGGTCCGATCTATGACCCACAGGGCGCGCGCGGTGATTTCTGGCGCTTCGGACGTGCATTGTTCGCCGCCGGTTTCAGGCGCGGCGACTTGGTTCATAACACGTTTTCCTATCACTTCACACCGGCCGGGTTCATGATGGACCTCGGTGCGCAAGCGGTCGGCTGCGCGGTGTTTCCGGCAGGTGTCGGGCAAACCGAATTGCAGGTGGCCGCTATCGCCGCCCTGAAACCAGTCGGCTATGCTGGCACGCCGTCTTTCCTGAAGATCATCCTTGAGAAAGCGGATGAGCTGAAAGCAAATGTCGCCAGCCTGACGAAAGCGAGCGTGTCGGGCGAAGCCTTGCTGCCACCGGTGCGGGAGATGCTCAAGAGTCGCGGCATGGAAGTGCGGCAAAGTTACGGCACGGCCGATCTGGGATTGATCGCCTATGAAACCGAACCGATGGGCGGGCTGGTGGTGGACGAAGGCGTTCTTGTCGAGATCCTGCGCCCCGGCACCGGCGATCCGGTCTCAGAGGGCGAAGTCGGCGAGGTTGTCGTCACCACGCTCTGTTCCGAATATCCGCTGATTCGTTTCGCAACCGGCGATTTGTCGGCGCTCGCGGTGGGCGTGAGCGCCTGCGGCCGCACCAACATGCGTATCAAGGGCTGGATGGGCCGGGCCGACCAGACCACGAAAGTCAAAGGCATGTTCGTGCATCCGGCGCAGGTGGATCAGGTGATCAAGCGCCATCCGGAAATTCTGAAAGCGCGTCTTTGCGTTGAACACGATGCCGAGCGCAACGATCGCATGCGCCTGCGCTGCGAAGTCCGCAGCCGCAGCGACACCCTGTCACAGGCCATCGCCGACAGCGTGCGCGATGTCTGTAAGCTGCGCGGCGAAGTCGAATTCGCCGACATCGGTTCGCTGCCGAATGACGGCAAGGTTATCGAAGACTTGCGGAAATACGATTGATTCGGTGAGGCGAGAGGCGTTAGGCGAGAGGCGTAAGATCAAGAGTCGGCGCGTCGTTCCGCCTCACCCCTCACGCCTCACCTCATTTGAGCGAAGCGAAAATGCCCCAACCGATCAGCAAATATCCCGTTCCCAGGCTCGAAGAACTGCCCGACGACATCCGCAACAAAATGCTGGAGGTGCAGAAAAAGGCCGGGTTCATCCCGAACGTATTCGTGACGCTCGCGCATCGGCCGGATGAATTTCGCGCTTTTTTCGCATATCACGACGCGCTGATGCTAAAGGAGTCCGGTCTGTCGAAGGCCGAAAAGGAGATGATCGTGGTCGCCACCAGCGGGCTCAGCCAATGCCCGTACTGCGTGATCGCGCACGGCGCCATCCTGCGCATCTACGCGAAGAATCCGCAGATCGCCGACCAGGTGGCGATCCACCATCGCAAGGCCGACATCACGGTGCGGCAAAAGGCCATGCTGGATTTCGCCTGCAAACTCTCGCGCACGCCCGAGGCAATGGCCGACGCGGACCACGAAATCCTGCGCAGCCACGGCTTCAGCGCGCAGGATATCTGGGACATCGGCGGCATCACCGCATTTTTCGCCCTCTCCAACCGCATGGCGCACCTGATCGACATGCGACCGAACGACGAGTTCTACCTGCTTGGACGCGTTCCGAGCGCAACAAAATGACGCGCCCCCGCCCGGCTTGCTGCCTACCCGCGGTGCTATAATTTTTCATCGAATGGGGCCGGCGTCATAAACGCTTCTGCCCCTCGAAAATCAGCAACCTCACCAAGGGTAGAGACATGGCGGCACTTCCGGATGACGATCCGCAAGAGACAAGCGAGTGGCTGGATGCGCTCGACAGCGTTCTGCAGCATGAAGGTCCCGAGCGCGCGCACTACATCCTTGAGCAGCTGATCGAGAAAGCCCGGCGCTCGGGTGCTTACCTTCCGTACAGCGCCAATACCGCCTATATCAACACCATCCCGCCAGGGCAGGAGGAGCCCTCCCCGGGCGACCACGCACTGGAACACCGTATTCGCTCCTATGTGCGCTGGAACGCGGCGGCAATGGTGTTGCGCGCCAACAAGGAGTCGTCGGAACTCGGTGGCCATATTGCCAGCTTTGCCTCAGCAGCCACGCTCTATGACGTGGGTTACAACCATTTCTGGCACGCACCGTCGGAAAACCACGGCGGCGACCTGGTGTTCGTGCAGGGGCATTCGGCCCCCGGCGTCTATGCCCGCGCCTTCATGCTCGGCCGGCTGTCGCGGGAGCAGATGGACGGCTTCCGTCAGGAAGTGGACGGCAAAGGCCTGTCTTCGTACCCGCATCCGTGGCTGATGCCGGATTTCTGGCAGTTCCCGACAGTGTCGATGGGACTGGGCCCGCTCATGGCGATCTACCAGGCCCGCTTCATGAAATATCTGCAGGACCGCGGCCTCGCCAACACCGAGGGGCGCAAGGTCTGGTGTTTCCTTGGCGACGGCGAGATCGATGAGCCCGAATCGACGGGCGCGATCGGCGTGGCCGCACGCGAGAAACTCGACAATCTCATTTTCGTTGTGAACTGCAACCTGCAGCGCCTCGACGGCCCGGTGCGCGGTAACGGCAAGATCATCCAGGAACTCGAGGCGGAATTTCGCGGCGCTGGCTGGAACGTAATCAAAGTGATCTGGGGCGCGTACTGGGATTCTCTGCTCGCCAAGGACA
>JANMYN010000438.1:0-2675 GCA_031382195.1 Betaproteobacteria bacterium | reverse complement strand
TTGGCGTTTCGAAGATTTACTGGCTTTCGCTGGCATTCATGGCGTGCCTGGGCTTCGGCATCATCGTCACGGCCGCATCGGTCAATATGATGCTGCAAACCATCGTCGACGAGGACAAGCGCGGGCGTGTTATCAGTTTTTACGCGATGGCTTTCCTGGGCATGGCGCCTCTGGGAGGACTGATCGCTGGTTCGCTTGCCGGACAACTCGGTGCGCCGGTAACCGCGATGATCGAGGGCGCATGCTGCCTGTTCGGCTCCCTGGCCTTGATGCGGGGGCTGCCCGAGATTCAAGCCGATCTGTGTCGAGCGCTCGCGCGATTGACAGAGAAAACCTGAAAACCATAAAACTCACCACGAAGGTACGAAGGACACGAAGAAGGGCCAAAAGGGTAAGCACCATAATTTTCGCTTCATGACGCGACCGCGAACACAATCTCTGGCTGCGGCGACGAAAATTCTGAACCGTTGACTAGACTTCAATAGATTTTCTTCGTGCCCTTCGTGCCTTCGTGGTGAGCGACTTGGTCTTTCGCCTGCAATAAAAAACGGGCGCCCGAAGGCGCCCGTTGAATCACATTTACTGCTCTGGTCAGGCCAGATTAGAAAGTGTGCTTGATACCGACGTGCAGCACTTGGTGGTCAGACCCATCATTGCCCAGCGGAGCGCCGGCCTGGGTGTAGGACGCGTTGTCTTTATTGTCGGTACGGCCGTAGATGAACTGCAGCTGCGATTGTTTCGACAGGTTGTGGAAATAGCCAACGCCGAACATTTTGGCGCCCGTGTCGTTTTGCTTGGTGCCATTGAAATTCAGGTCCTGCGCGATGCCAAGTTCTGCGCCGACATAGCCGGAAGGCAGGTTGTACTTGACACCGAACCAGACGGCGTTGCGCTTCAACTCATCAGTAACCCCGACCGTGGTGACCTCGTACTTCAGTCGTTCGTAGCGCAGGTGCAAGCCAAGGTCGCCGATCATGTAACCGCCGCCGATCTGTATGCCAGTATCTTTGGAATTGTCACCGCCGAACGTGATCGCGGACAAATCGGTGTGTTTTTCGTAGGCCAGATCGACGTAGAACGGCCCACCTTCGGGCTGGAATTTGCCGCCGATCGACAAAACCTTCGGGTCGGTGGTTGCGGTCTTGAAAGCGCTCAAGGTGTAATCGACTTCGAACGAGAAACCGCTTAAGTTCGGGCTTTCGTACCAGATGGTGTGATCGGTACGGCGGTAGAAGCCGACGCCGCCGTTAGCCTGGCCGACATCGAAAGCGGTATTCAATCCAGGCGTGCCCAGGATCATCAGGTTGCCGCCGGGTCCGAGCGCGCCATCCAGCGGGTCAGCCGTGTACATAAAACGCTCGTACACGTTTTCGTTCGTGCCCATCTTGAAGGCACCCCAGGTTCCCACGACACCCAGGAAGCTGTTACGGTTGACGTCGTTCGTTCCAGTTGCGTCTTGCGGCCGAGCGACCAGTTGATAGTGGAAAATAACCTTGTTGCCGCCGCCGATATCGTCCACAGACTCCAGGTCGACGTGCGAGTAATTGGAGTTCAGCAGGGTTCTGCTCAGGCTCGAACCGCCGCCAGTGCCGGCGCTGGACTTGGCGTATTCCATTCCGAGGTTGATGGCGCCGCTCAGCGTAACTTCCGCCATCGCGACCGGTGCGGCGAACAGGCCCGCTACCGCCACTGCAATTAGACTCTTCTTCATGCGATCTCCTTGTTGAATTGGCTTGAGCAGGTCAGGCGCGTTAACTCACCCTTCCTTACGGCGTCACGCGATTACGTGGTTGTTTCGTGCGCCGTGGATTTAACCTCTCCCGGGAAAGAAAGAAGTTGCCGCGATTCTGCCAAAACGCAACACAGGGGAGCAAGCGATTTCTCCCGCGGACGGGCGGGTTTTTGCGGGTTGTGTTGCGCATTAGCAACACTGCGGCGCACAAAAAGGGCTTTCCGACCCAAAAGGTCGTTTTTTAAGCAGAACAGAATGTTACGCGTGATAAGTAAAGGGTTTTCTTGACGACTGCCGGAATGCCGTTCAAACCGCTGCAATCGACAATCGGAACAGCTTCGCCAAGGCCTCGCCGGGGTCCGGGGCGCGCATAAAAGCTTCGCCGACCAGAAACGCCTCGACTCCCGCCAAACGCATGCGCTCGACGTCGCCGTTCGCCAGAATTCCGCTTTCCGTCACCACCAGTTTGCCTTGCGGAATGCGCTCCAGCAGGCTCAATGTGGTTTCCAGCCGGGTCTCGAACGTACGCAGGTTGCGATTGTTGATGCCGATCAACGCCGTCTGCAGGTTCAGCGCGCGCTCAAGCTCATTATCGTCGTGTACCTCCACCAGCACGGCCATCCCCAGATCCATGGCTGCACGCTCGAGCGCGGACATTTCGTCGTCGTCCAGCGCGGCGACAATCAGAAGAATGCAGTCCGCGCCCATCGCCCGCGCCTCAAAAATTTGATAGGGATCGACGATGAAATCTTTGCGCAGAACCGGGAGTCCGCTGGCTGCGCGTGCCTGGATCAAGTAGTCGCGGTGGCCCTGAAAAAACTCCGCGTCAGTGAGCACTGACAGGCAGGCAGCGCCGTGCCGGGCATAGGACCGGGCAATGGCCGCCGGATCGAAATCGGCGCGCAGCACGCCCCTGCTCGGACTGGCTTTCTTGACCTCGGCG
>JANMYN010000723.1:0-3121 GCA_031382195.1 Betaproteobacteria bacterium | reverse complement strand
GATTTCACTACCTGGGGCAGGCGCGTGTCTGCCAGACGGCAAAGCTGCCGAGCAGGTCGAGATTCAAATCAAATATCAGGGTTATATAGAGCGCCAGCGCGATGAGGTGGGCCGCCAGGAACAATTCGAAACGACGCGCTTGCCGGATGCTATCGATTACCGTTCGGTTCGCGGCTTATCGATCGAAGTGCAGCAAAAACTCAATAAACAACGGCCGGAAACGCTCGGTCAGGCGGCGCGGATATCCGGCATTACACCGGCTGCGATTTCCCTGCTGCTGGTCCATTTAAAACGAGGATTTGCCGCTCCCGTGCTCGCGGATCAAGTTGCGCCGTCCCGCAGGACGGGAAGCAATCATTGAATCAAGTCGTATCTTTGCTGCGGCAAGGGGTTGCCGGAATGGAGTTGACCCTGCCTGCGGCAGCACTGGATCAACTCGTGAGCTATCTGTATCTCCTAGTCAAATGGAATCGGGTATACAACCTAACGGCAATTCGAGACGAAGCAAAAATGGTCAGTCATCATGTGCTCGACAGTCTTGCAGTGGTCAATCATCTACCCGATGGAAACATACTGGATGTCGGTAGCGGTGCCGGCCTTCCCGGTATTCCCATCGCGATCTCCTGTCCAGACCGTGCGGTAACTCTGCTCGATTCCAACCACAAGAAAAGTGCATTCCTGAAACAGGCGATTGCGGAGCTTGGACTCACGACCACGCAGGCAGTGACCGCAAGAGTCGAAACATATCAGCCGCTTGAAACATTCAAGATCGTTATTTCGCGAGCCTTCTCTGACCTTGCAGATTTTGTAAAGCTAGCCGGTCATTTGTGCGCAGTTGATGGCGTAATGATCGCGATGAAGGGTTTGCGCCCTGACGACGAGGTTGAGCAGTTGCCGGCATCGTGGAAAGTGGATAAAACCCTGCGCCTGGAAGTACCGCATCTCGAAGCGTCGCGCCATCTCATTTTCTTGCGCTCGGCTCCGATTACTACCCTGATTTGATTCGCATGCCACGTGTGCTAGCAATTACCAACCAGAAGGGTGGAGTCGGAAAAACCACAACCAGCATTAATCTCGCTGCGAGCCTTGCCTCTGCGGGACGGCGGGTCTTGTTGGCGGATCTCGACCCCCAAGGCAATGCGACCATGGGTAGCGGCATCGACAAACGCGGGCTCAAGACGACGGTGTACCAAGTATTGCTCGGTGAGGCTTCTCTATCTGCCGTGCGGCTTCGCAGCCCGACTGGCGGATTCGACGTGATTCCGGCCAATCGCGAACTCGCCGGCGCAGAAGTCGAAATGGTTGGCCTCCCGGAGCGCGAAACGCGGCTGAAAACAGCGCTCGAAGAAATAAAGGATCAATACGAGTTCGTGCTGATCGATTGTCCCCCGGCGCTGAATCTGCTTACAGTGAATGGCCTTTGTGCCGCCGATGCGGTGATGATTCCTATGCAGTGTGAGTACTACGCGCTAGAGGGACTAAGCGACCTGGTGCAGACCATTAAAAAAGTCCGCCTCAATCTTAATCCGGGCCTTGAGATCGATGGCTTGCTGCGGACCATGTATGACCCACGGAATATGCTGGCGCAGCAGGTGTCGGATCAATTGCAGCAGCACTTCGGCGACAAAGTCTACCGAACTGTTATTCCCCGAAACATTCGCCTTGCCGAAGCTCCAAGCCACGGTCTTCCCGTGATCAATTTCGACCGTCAGTCGAAAGGTGCGCTGGCTTACCTGGCGCTTGCGGGCGAAATGATTGGCAAGAGCGCTTAGGAAGAACGCGAATGGCAAAAATCAGAGGATTAGGCCGTGGACTGGATGCATTGCTGGCGGGCGATGAAGAACGGCGCGACGATACGCAAACGGAATTGCCCGTCGGTCTGCTCAAGCCAGGCCGCTTTCAACCGCGCACCCGGATGGATCCGGAGTCAATTGCCGAGCTGGCGGATTCAATCAAAGCGCAGGGAGTGATCCAGCCGATCCTGGTGCGTCCCGTCGAAAACGGCAATTTTGAAATCATTGCCGGCGAACGCCGCTGGCGAGCTTCCCAGTTGGCCGGATTAACTCGGGTGCCGGTCGTCATCAGATCGGTCCCGGATAAATCCGCTCTCGCGATGGCCCTGATTGAGAACATCCAACGCGAAGATCTGAACCCGCTCGAAGAGGCCACGGGTATTCAGCGATTGGTGGACGAGTTCGACATGACTCACGATGCCGCCGCCCAAGCGGTGGGTCGTTCCCGCAGTGCGGTCACCAATCTGTTGCGGCTGCTCAATTTGTCGAAGGCGGTACAGGACCTGCTAATGCAGGGAAAGATTGAAATGGGCCACGCTCGGGCCCTCCTGGCGGTTAGTGGTTCACGCCAGGCCGAGCTGGCTCACCGGATCATCAGCCGCCGTATGTCGGTGCGGGAAGCCGAGCAACTCGTTGGCCATGCCGAGACGACGCCGCGTAAAACGGCGCGCAAACAGCAAAGAAAGGACCGGGACCTGCAGGCGCTTGAGGAAGAATTGTCGGGAATCCTTGGAACGACAGTTACGCTGAAAACAATACGGGGTGGCCGGGGCAAGCTGACCATTGACTATGCAAGCCTTGATCAACTCGACAATGTACTTCAAAAATTGCGCCGTTAATGTGGATGTCCCCAAGATGGTTGATCACGGAGCGTTGACGCTAAATCGTCAAAACATTTACAATCGAAAGGTTTGCTCCTCTGTAATTGCGTTTGCCCAGTAATGATGCTGCGCATTCAGAGCAAACCAGTGCGTACCGTTCTTGTCTGGCAGGTTGTCGCAACTGTGTTTTTGGCGGTTATTGCCGGCTTGCTGGCGGGCATTCACGCATCGACATCGGCGGCTCTCGGCGGGTTGGTCAGTGTCGTTGCCGGACTGGCCTTCACGATGGTCATGCAGTCGAGCAACCTGCAGTCGGCGGATCGAACCATCGTTGCCGCATTGCGGGCCGAAGCGATCAAGATCGGTCTGGCCGTAATTCTGTTATGGCTGGTACTGGCGTTATATAAGGATGTGGTGATCATCGTCTTCATCGGATCGTTTATTTTTTCGATCCTGGTGTTCTCGATGGCGTTTTTCGTACGCGACGTATAGATCAAGTTCATAACG
>JANMYN010000374.1:0-3820 GCA_031382195.1 Betaproteobacteria bacterium | reverse complement strand
AGCGCCTGGCGTTCGATCAGATACTGATTTACCACCGTGTCGAAGTAACTGTAGTAGACAACGTTGTTGACGTGGCCATACACGTCGTTGTCCGCCCAGCGTGTGGGAATTGCCTGGAAATGGCGGTAGGACTCGCGCAGTTCAGGTTTCGGCCTGGTCATGTCAGATCCTTGTTGTTAATGCGTGCCGGTCTGGTCGCCGGCATCGCTCAATCGTCGCATGTGTTGCCAGTTCACGGCCAGCAGCCCGGCCGCGACCACCACCAGCATCCCTACCAAGGTCACCGGCTCCGGAAAATCGCCAAACGCAAGGTAGGCCAGCAGCGTCGACCAGATCAATTGTGAATACACAAATGGAGCCAGCGTTGACGGCGACGTATGCTCCATGGCGCGGATCAGCAAAAGGTGGCCGAAGCCGCCGAGCAGGCCGATGCAAACCACGAATCCCGCCTGGACCAATGTTGGCGTGATCCAATGAAGCGGGACCGCGATGCTGGTGATCGCGCCGCCGACGATGGCGGTGTAGAACAGCGTGGTATAGGGATGTTCGCGCCCTGAAAGCTTGCGCGTTACGATCTGGTAAATGCTGAACAGGATCGCGGCCGCCAGGGGGAACACAGCCGGGAGCGAGAGCACGCCGCCGCCAGGGCGCATGATGATCAGCACACCGACAAAGCCCAGCGTGACCGCGAACCACTGACGGGGGCTGACCTTGTCGCCCAGCATCGGTCCCGACAGCAGGGCCGTGAGCACCGGACCCACGAAGCTGATCGCCGCAGCCTCCGCCAGCGGCAGGTAGCGCAACGCGAAGTAGAAGAACATGGTGCTGCCCACCAGCAGTACGCCGCGCAGGATCTGCAGCCACGGGTGTGCTGTGCGGAAAAGCTTCGTGCCCATACGCGGCATCAGCAATGCCATCATCACGGCGACGTGAACCATGTAGCGCGCCCACATGAGCGCCGACATCGGGTACGACTTGAGCATGTGCTTTGCAAGCGTGTCCATGGCCGAGAACATGAACACCGCCGACATGATCAACACGATGTCGCGCAAGGTGCGGCGGTGACGGTGGGCTTCGGCGGTAGTCATCTGATTGGCCGTGAATACGTGAATATCGTGAATGGCGTGAATATCGTTACCAGTGCATCTGAACCGCCTTTGCGGCGGTTACGGCATTCACGGCATTCACGATATTCACGGACTTTCACGCATTCTCGCCCGGCAGCACTTTGCGCCCGGCGAAGGTGGCCCCGGCGCCGAGCGCTTCCTCGATGCGCAGCGCTTCGTTCCACTTGGCCATGCGTTCCGAACGCGCAAAGGAACCGACCTTGAGTTGTCCGGCATCCCAGCCGACGGCGAGATGCACGATGGTGACATCCTCGGTTTCGCCCGAGCGCGCCGAGACGATGGTGCCCCAGCCGGCGCGCTTGCCCGCGTCCAGCGCGGCCTTGGTTTCGGTAACCGTCCCGGCCTGATTGGGTTTGATGAGCACGGCGTTGCAGGCGCCGGAAGCTGCCGCATCCTTCACACGCGCGGCATTGGTCACCAGAAAATCGTCGCCGATGATCTGCACTTTCTCCCCGGCCGCCGCGGTGAATTTCTTCATGCCCTCCGCGTCGTCTTCGCCGACCGGGTCCTCGATTGAAACGATCGGGTAGCGGTCCAGCCAGCCGAGCAGCAGTTCGCACAAGCCGTCGCTGTCGAGTTCGCGGCTCTCCAGGCCAAGCCGATAGCGGCCCTCGCGCCCGAATTCCGAGGCCGCGACGTCGAGCGAAATGCCGACATCTTCGCCGGGATGATAGCCCGCGCGTTCAATCGCGCACACCAGCATGGTGAGCGCGGCTTCATTCGAATCGAATGCCGGCCAGAATCCGCCTTCGTCGGCGACGCCTTGCAGCTTGCCCGCTTGTTGCATCAGCTCACCCGCGGCGCGATAGATTTCAGCACTCATCGTGGCGGCGTCATTGAAGCTGTGCGCACTCAACGCCATCACCATGAAGTCCTGAATATCGACGCGCCGTCCCGCGTGCGCGCCGCCGCCGAAAATCTGTATTTCCGGTAACGGCAAGCGGACGCTTCTGCCTTCTGCGAGATAGACGTACAGCGGCATCCGGTGCGCGCCGGCCACGGCGTGCAGAACCGCCATCGACGTGGCGATCATGGCATTGCCGCCAAGTCTCGATTTGTTCGGCGTGCCGTCGCACGCGATCAGTGCGCCGTCGATTTCAGCCTGGCGCGCGGCGTCGCGCCCCACGAGCAGGCGGGAGATCTCGTTGTTGACATGCGCCACCGCTTTCGTCACGCCCATGCCACCAAATGCCTGGCCGCCGTCGCGCAGATCCACGGCTTCATGCGATCCTCGCGATGCACCGGCCGGTGCGATGGCCCGGCCGAGCGCACCGCCGGCGACGTGCACCTCGACTTCGACCGTGGGCCGGCCCCGCGAATCCCATACGCGGCGGCCATGAACTTTGGTGATAGTGGTGTCGGTCATTGAACGTGCGCTTCTTAAGCGGTCTATGTCAGGAAGGCTCGCGTTGCCAGGCAACGCGAACACGCGCAAGGCTTTCCACCGGATGGAGCAGCAGCTCGCGCGCGACGCGGCGCACCCGGTCACGCTCTGCATCGGTGGTGATGTATTCCACCGGCGATTTACCGTCGATGCGGCCGAGCAGCAGGCCCGGCAGCAAATGCACGGTGCGCGCCTCGATATCAGTACGGGCTTCCCAGGTGACGTCGCCGAGATAGCTCCCGGCCAGCGCATCGAAGCTCTCGAGGTAGCGCGCCTGCCACTGCCGCCGCCACACGCATTTCAGCAGCAGATGATTCAGGCAAAAGGCGAGATCGAATGCCGGATCGCCATACCACGCGCATTCGGCGTCGAGGAACACGGGCCCGTTCGGGCCGGCCAGAATGTTCTTCGGGCTGACGTCGCCGTGCACCAGCGCTTTCTTGGTTGCGCCGGTGACGCGGACCAGGCTTTCCAGACGCTCGGCACAATCCGGATGCTTCTTCGCGGTTGCGGACAGATAAGGTTCGAGCCTGATCGGGAAAAAGATGTGATCCGTGGAGAATTTCCGGGCGACATCCATGTGGCCTGCCGTGCGGCCGTGGATCTCGGCAATGCGCCGGCCGACCTCGCCCGCGGTGTCGATCGATATCACGCCGTCGCGCAGCTGCGTCTTCCACACGGGGTAGCGATCTGCGTCGAGGAATTCCATCGCGAACATGCCGGAGTCGCGGTCTTCGCCGAGCACCTTCGGCACCGCGTGCGGATTGACCGCCGCCGCGATGCGCATCCATTCGATCTCGTACTGATTACGTTCGACCGGCGCCCGCCACTCCGCCTGGACTTTCAGTTGGGGCAGCGCGCGCTTGATGCAGATCGGGCCGCTCTTGAGCTCCACGCGCACGATGTCCGAAGACACGCCGCCGGTGAGCGGTGTAAGGACGGGAATTTCCCCGGGCTGAAGCAATCCCATGCGTCCAAGCGCAGTGAGAAAGGGATCGTTGCTCATTATTATCTTGGCGTACACCGCACTGGGCGAATGCCCCGATGTTGGCGCATCAGGTGGTGCGGAAAGCGAGACGCGAACTTTATCACAGCCAGGGTGGTTTCTTCGTCCGGCGCGGCCGCGCTTGCGCCGAACCTGATCCGCGCCGTTCGCTTTCGTGTGCAAGATCTGCAGCCCAACCGCGACTTCCAGTAATGCTCGGCACCGGGAACGACGATACAACGACAAGGCCGCGCGGCGCGGCATGCCGGATAGGATCAGGGCGATCGGTGCGCGTGCGGCAAAGAGCCGGATTGCGCGCAAACT
>JANMYN010000355.1:0-7319 GCA_031382195.1 Betaproteobacteria bacterium | reverse complement strand
CGTCGAAACGTCCGACGCTATCCTGGTCACTCACAAGGACCGTTCACAGGAAGTCAAAGGGGTGGTCGACGCACTCAAGGCCAAGCAGCGCGATGAGTATCTGGTCCACAAGCGGGTATATCGTCCATGGGGTTATTACGAAGGGCTCGACAGCGGCGAGCGCTTCCAGGTCAAACGCATCATGGTCAAACCCGGCTCAAAGCTCTCGCTGCAGATGCATCATCACCGGGCGGAGCACTGGGTGGTCGTTTCCGGCACGGCAAGGGTGATCCGGGGAGAAGAAACGCTGATGCTCACTGAGAACCAGTCGACTTACATTCCGCTCGGCGCCAAACACCGGCTGGAGAACGTAGGCAAAGTGCCGCTGCATATGATCGAAGTGCAATCGGGCAGCTATCTGGGCGAAGACGACATCGTGCGGCTTGAGGACGACTATAAAAGGCAGTGATCGGTGAACAGTAAATAGCGAACAGCGAGCAGCAAACAGTTACTAAGGTATGGAAGTGCCTGGGGCTAGATCGCACTACAAATTGGTGGCTGGGAAAGAGGCGCTGGTATCGGTCGTATATCGAGTTACCCAGGAATGTCCCAGAGACGAGATCTTCGGTTTGACCTCGCAGTTACGCCGCGCAGCAGTTTCCGTTCCGAGCAATATCGAAGGTGCGGCCCGGAATGGGTCGAAGGAATTCGAGCAATTTTTGAATATCGCGATTGGATCAATCAGCGAAATCGAAACTCAGTTGCTGATGGCAGTCGATCTTGGCTATCTGGCGGAAGATGCGTCTGTTTTTGCGCTTCTTGAGCAAGTTTCAAAATTGGTAAACGGTCTCTGGAAAAGCGTACGGCCGTAAGAGCCTTCTGCTTTTCACCGGTCACTGTTCACCGCTCACGCGCAACTCCTCCAGGCACAGTTGCAGACCCACCTTCCAATCGGGCAAGGTGAGTCCGAATTGCTTCTCCAGCTTGCTGTTATCGAGCACTGAGTTGCGCGGTCGCGGGGCCGGCGTCGGGTACCCGGAAGTCGGAATCGGCAACACCTTTGCCATCCCCTCTTTCCCCGTCAGGATCGCTTGCGCAAATCCGAACCACGTCGTTCGGCCAGCCGCGGTCAGGTGATAGAGCCCGCCCCTTTCCCGCAAGCCGTCGATATCGAGTCTTCCGCCGGCGTAATTCATTGCAATAGTGCCCGCCGTTGCTTCGGCAATCAGGCGCGCTGAGGTCGGTGCGCCAAACTGATCGTCGACAACTTTCAGTTCCCTTCTTTCTCGGCCCAGTCTGAGCATGGTCAGGAGAAAATTTCTTCCACGCGACCCGTACACCCAACTGGTACGGAAAATAAGATGCGCCGCGTTTGTGGTCATCACGCCCTGCTCGCCGGTGAGCTTGGTCCGGCCATAGACGTTGATCGGGGCAGCTTCGTCGTCTTCACGATAAGGAGCCGCCTTGCGGCCGTCGAACACGTAGTCGGTCGAGTAGTGGATCAGCGCCGCATTGCGCAGGGCCGCTTCTTCGGCGAGGATGCGCGGGGCTTCACCATTTATTTTCATTGCCAGCCCGGGTTCCGATTCTGCCGTGTCCACCCCAGTATAGGCGGCGGCATTGACGATCAGATCCGGCCGCGCGCCGCGAACTGCCGCAACGATGGATTCCGCCGAAGCCAGGTCGAGAATATCGCGCGGCGGCGCGACAACTTCTCCGAAAATTGCGAGCGTACGACGCAGTTCCCAACCCACTTGCCCGGCGCCACCGGTTACCAGGATACGCATCAGGGAAAAGCCTCGGCAACCTTCAACGCGACGCCACGCCTATCCTTTTCCGACACCAGCGGCTCACCGGTGAGCGGCCAGTCAATGTCGATGTCGGGATCGTTCCACAATACGCAGCGTTCATGCTCCGGCGCATAGTAGTCCGTGGTCTTGTAAAGTACCTCGGTGGCATCGCGGAGCGCCAGAAAACCATGGGCGAACCCGGCTGGAATCCACAACATGCGTTTGTTTTCGGCGGATAAATGAATCCCCGCCCAACGCCCGTAGCGGGGCGATGAACTACGCAGGTCCACGGCAACGTCGAATACTTCCCCGGCCACAACTCTCACCAGTTTGCCCTGCGCCTGCTTCAGTTGGTAGTGAAGACCGCGAAGAACGTTACGTGCGGATCGCGAGTGGTTGTCCTGCACGAAGTTGGCATCGATTCCAGCAGCCTCGCGGAATACCCGCTGATTGTAGCTTTCCAGGAAAAAGCCCCTCTCGTCGCCGAACACGCGCGGCTCGAGTATGAGGACTTCCGGCAATGCACCTGGGGTAACCTTCATCAGGAAATCCGGTCTTCGAGAATGCTCAGGAGATAATGGCCATACGCGCTCTTACCCATCGGTTGCGCCAGTTCCTGCAACTGGCCGGCGTTGATATAGCCGAGCCGGTAGGCGATTTCTTCCGGACAGGCAATCTTGAGTCCCTGCCGGCGCTCGATGGTCGAAATGAATTGCGATGCTTCCAGCAGGCTCTCGTGTGTACCCGTGTCGAGCCAGGCATCGCCCCGCCCCAATGTCTTCACGTGCAGTTGGTCACGTTCCAGGTAGCGCCGGTTGACATCGGTGATCTCCAGTTCGCCTCGCGCGGAAGGCTTCAATGAAGCTGCGATGTCGAGAACGTCGTTGTCGTAAAAATACAGCCCGGTGACGGCAAAGCGGGATTTGGGCTGCGTGGGCTTTTCTTCTATGCTGACGGCGCGGCCGTTGGCACCGAATTCCACGACACCATAGCGCTGCGGGTCCGTCACCTGGTAAGCGAAAATCGTCGCGCCAGAAGTATTCTTCCTCGCCTCTTGCAGGCGGGCCGATAGATCATGGCCATAAAAAATATTGTCGCCCAGGACCAGCGCACAAGGTTCCTTGCCGACGAAATTCCGCCCGATGATGAACGCCTGCGCCAATCCGTCCGGTGAAGGTTGCTTCTCGTACGACAGGTTGATGCCCCACTTGCGGCCATCCCCAAGAAGTTCATTGAATCGCGGCGTATCCTGCGGCGTGGAAATGATCAGGATGTCCTTTATGCCCGCAAGCATCAGCGTCGATAGGGGGTAGTACACCATCGGCTTGTCGTACACCGGCAAAAGCTGTTTGGAGACGACTTTCGTGACCGGATGCAGCCGCGTACCCGAACCTCCTGCCAACACTATCCCTTTCAAATCGCCTCCCGTGTGCGGTAGTTCTTTTCCATCCACTTGCGGTATTCGCCGCTGATTACGCCGCGCACCCAATCCGGATTGTCCAGATACCAGCGCACCGTCTTGCGGATGCCGGAATCGAAAGTTTCAGCGGGCTTCCAGCCGAGTTCGACGCTGCTTTTCGTTGCATCGATTGCATAGCGGCGGTCGTGTCCCGGCCGGTCGGCAACAAAACTGATCAGCGATTCGTAGGACTTTCGGCTTTGCGCCGGCCGCAACTCATCGAGAATCCGGCAGATGGTCCGCACGACATCGATATTCGCACGCTCGTTGTTGCCGCCGATATTGTAGGTCTCGCCCGGGCGGCCCTTTCTCAGCGCAAGTCGGACTGCCGTGCAATGGTCGCCGACGTAGAGCCAATCCCTTACATTCAATCCGTCGCCATAGACAGGTAGCGGGTTGCCCGCCAGAGCATTCAGAATGATTAGTGGGATCAGTTTTTCGGGGAACTGGTAGGGGCCGTAGTTGTTGGAGCAATTCGTCGTAACGGTCGGCAGGCCATAGGTGTGGTGGTAAGCCCTTACCAGATGATCGGCGCCTGCTTTCGATGCGGAATAAGGGCTGTTGGGCGCGTACGGATTCTGTTCGGTAAAAGGCGGGGCGTCAGCTCGCAGCGACCCGTAGACCTCATCGGTGGAAACATGCAGGAACCGGAAGCGTTGTCTGGCATCGGCGGGCAATGCCGACCAATAGCCGCGCACGGCTTCGAGCAACTGGAACGTGCCGACCAGATTGGTCTGGACAAATTCTCCAGGACCATGAATCGAACGATCCACGTGGCTTTCCGCGGCAAAATTCACCACTGCGGCCGGCTGTCTTTGCGCCAGTAATGCGGAAACCACATCGAATTCGCCGATATCCGCTTGCTTGAAAACATACTTCGGATTCGACTCAACCGCACTCAAGCTTGCAAGATTGCCGGCATAAGTAAGCTTGTCCAGATTGATCACGGTCGCGGATTCGTGCGCGATCCACTGCTGGACGAAGTTGGCGCCGATGAATCCGGCGCCGCCGGTCACGATGATGCTGGTGTGCGTCATGCGGGCGATCCGCGATCACGTCTGTCTAAAGGACGCCATTCTAGGGATAATCGCGCATCCAGTCGAACCAGCGGCGTCGAGAATGCCACGCATCCTGCTGATAAAAATGTCCTCGCTCGGCGACGTCATCCACAACCTTCCGGTTGCTACCGACATTCGCCGCCATGTTCCCGACGCCGTCATCGATTGGGTGGTCGAGGAACAATACACCCCGCTGGTGGGTATGCACCCGGAGGTTGACCGCATCATTCCGATTGCGCTGCGGCGCTGGCGCCGCTCGCTGCTCTCCGCGGCGGCCTGGCGCGAGGCCGGTGCGCTGCGAAGGCTGCTGCGCGGCCATGAATACGATGCGATCATCGAAACGCAGGGATTACTGAAGAGCGCGCTCGTCGCGAAGCTGGCACGCGGCCCGATCCATGGATTCGGCCCAGGCACGGCGCGCGATCCGCTCGCTTCGAAGTTTTATGACGTAACCATCGAGTTGCCGCCGCAGGCGCACAAGATCTTTCGCTACCGCTCCGTGGCAGCGCAGGCCCTCGGCTATGCCGTTGTGCCGGAGATCGACTATGGGATTGCACCGCGCGTACCGGCACCCCAAATCGCTTCGGGTCGTTACTGCCTCGCATTCCATGGCACCGCGCGTGCGGCAAAACTTTGGCCGGAGGCAAACTGGATTGAGCTGGTCCGCCGCCTCGAAACGGCAGGTTACGCCTGCATTCTGCCGTGGGGCAGCGCCACGGAGCGCGCTCGCAGCGAGAGAATCGCGGCGGCAAACCATGCGGCGATTGTGCCGCCGCGCCTTGCGCTCGACGCCATGTCTGCCCTTATCGCGGGGGCTGAATGCGTCGCGGGTGTCGATACCGGACTGATGCATCTCGCAGCGGCGCTGTCGCGTCCCGTGGTCGGAATTTTCTGCGACTCGAATCCGGTCGATGCCTGTCCGGTGGGTCCCGGGCCGACCGCGTACCGCGGCCGCATCGGCGCCCCACCGTCAGTCGGTGAGGTGGCGGAGGCGATCGGCGAGGTCACGAGGATCCAGATTTGATGCGTCTGCTCTATACGATTGCGCTGATTCTGCTGCTGCCATGGGCGCTGCTGCACCTTGTTTGGCGTGCGCGCAAACAGCCCGCGTATCTGGAGCATGTTGGCGAGCGATTCGGGGTTTTTCGCAGCAACGTGCCGTCGCGCGTTATTTGGATTCACGCGGTTTCCGTGGGCGAAACGCGGGCGGCCGAACCCCTTATCAAAGCGTTGCAGGCGCGTCATCCCGAACACCGCATTCTGTTGTCGCACGGCACGCCGACCGGCCGCCAGACCAGCCTTGAATTGTTCGGTGACGGCGTAAGCCGGTGTTATCTGCCCTACGATTTTCCATTCTCTGTGCAGCGCTTCCTGCGACGTTTCCGGCCGCAAGTCGGCATCATCATGGAAACCGAAATCTGGCCGAACCTGATCGAGCACTGCCATCGCCGCAGCATCCCGGTTTACCTGGTCAACGCCAGGATGTCGGAAAAATCCGCGCGCGGTTACCGGCGCATCGGCAGGCTAACGCGTAATGCGATGTCGAAGCTGTCAGGGATCGGGGCGCAGACGCAGCGTGACGCACAACGGCTTTCCAATCTTGGCGCCAAGCGCGTAACCATCACCGGAAACATCAAATTCGACCGTCTCGCACCAGCCGAAATGCTGGCGCTCGGCGCCACCCTGCGCGATTTATTCGGCGTGCAAAGGCCCGTATTCCTGGCCGCGAGCACGCGGGAAGGCGAGGAGTCGATGATTCTGGATGTAATCGCCAATTCGAAAACGCCAGAGCTGCTGGCCGTTATCGTACCGCGCCACCCTCAGCGGTTCGAGGAAGTCGCGGCGCTGGTGAAACAGCGCGGGCATAAGCATCAGCGGCGCAGCGAAAAGCGGCTAATCGAAGCGGACACTCGTGTCGTAATCGGCGATTCGATGGGCGAGATGTTCGCGTATTACGCGGCCTGCGACCTCGCTTTTGTCGGCGGCAGCCTGCTACCGCTCGGCGGCCAGAACCTGCTGGAGGCCTGCGCGGTCGGCCGTCCCGTCATCGTCGGCCCGCATACGTTCAATTTCGAGGATGCGACCCGCGGCGCAATCGAAGCCGGCGCGGCTATCCGGGTATCCGATGCCGAAGAACTGGGTCATGCGATTGATCAGTTGCTGCGCGAATCGCATCGTCTCAAGGCAATGTCGGAAGCGGGAAAGCGCTTTAGCGACGCCCATCGTGGCGCCACCGAGAAAACGCTGGAGCTTCTCGAATGGTGAAGGAACCGCCATTTACATCTGCGTGACGACCTGATCCACACGTTGGTCGTGCGATCCTTCGGGAAGGTAATCCACTATTTGGAGTTCAAACGCGGCTGCGATGCGCATAACGCGCAGAGGGAGTGACGCCAGCAGGCGATCGTAATACCCGCCGCCATATCCGAGGCGCGCGCCGTGCGCCGTAAACGCCACACCCGGCACCAGCATGAACTCGATTTGGGTAACGGGGATGATGGGACAGCGCTCCGCAGGCTCGCGAATTCCCCAGACGCCCTGAACGAGGTCGGCGTCAAGATCGCTCACCTGTCGTAACTCGAGTGCGCGCTGCGCGCGGTTTATCCGCGGCAACACCAGTTGCTTGCCATCGGCGAGAACGCCCGCAAGAAATCCCGACGTATCGAGTTCACTGCCAAATGACGCATAGGCCGCGACGACGTTGGCGGAAGGGTAGACGGGCAAGGCACGCAGTTTATGCGTGATGGTTTGCGAGTTGCTGTTTCGGCTCGCGGCATCGGCAGCATCGCGACGCGCAAGGATTGCGTGGCGCAAGGCTGCTTTTGCTTGCCTGATTGTTTCAGGAGAAAAAGCAGCGTCACCGGTCATGCGCTGCGTCCGCGCTACTGCACGTCTTCCCTGAGCAGGATGTTGACGTCGGCGAGGTCGGCTTCGGCCAACTTGCCCACCGCCGCCTTGAGCTTCAACTGGTTCACGATCGTGCTGTAGACCGCCTGCGCCAGGTCCCGGCGCGCGGCCGCGAGTTGCTGCTCC
>JANMYN010000311.1:0-3091 GCA_031382195.1 Betaproteobacteria bacterium | reverse complement strand
CGCAAGCTCGTAACCCCGATGGGACGATTGCCGTACTGGTGCGCGGGCGCAGTCATCTTCAAGCCATCGTTCCGCAACTGAAACGCAGCGAGTTGCGTTTCCGCGCGATCGACATCGAGCCGCTCGGTCATCGGCAGGTCGTGCAGGACCTACTTGCACTGACGCGGGCGCTGTCGCATCCCGCCGACCGCGTTGCATGGCTCGCCGTCCTGCGAGCGCCGTGGTGCGGACTCACACTCGCCGATCTTGCGGCGCTGGCAGAGGGCGACATTGGCTCCACGGTTTGGGAGTTGGTCGAAAACGAGGATCGTGCCGGCCTTCTGAGCGCGGATGGCAGATGCCGTCTTGCGCGCGCGGGCAAGGTTCTCGGGCGCTGCCTCGATCAGTGCTGCCGGGCGAGCTTGCGTGAAACCGTGGAAGGTGCCTGGCATGCATTGGGCGGTCCGGCTTGCGTGGAGCAGGTGACCGATCTCGAGGACGCGGATATCTATCTGCAGTATCTGGAAGACGCCGAGCAAGCAGGCGGCATCGCCGACCTCGCCGCATTCGAAGAAAACCTTGCGAAACTCTATGCGTTGCCCGATCTCGAGGCGCGAGACACCGATCCGCAAATCCTGACCATTCACAAGGCCAAGGGACTCGAATTCGACACGGTGATCGTGCCCGGCCTCGGCCGCCGGACAAGACCTCCCGAGGCCAAGCTCTTCTTGTGGACGCGCCGCCTGGCCGCCGATGGCGATGGGGCGGCCGAGCTGCTGCTGGCGCCGATCAAGCAGACCGGGGTCGACGCCGATCCGATCTACGATTATCTCGCCCGGCTCGACAGGGAAAGGGAGCGCTACGAGCAGGCGCGCCTTCTGTATGTCGCGTCGACCCGCGCGAAGAAATATCTGCATCTGCTGGGCCACGCCAAACCGGAAAGTCGCGACGGGGCCGTAGAAGTCAAAGCGCCCGCCAGGGACTCGCTGCTGGAAACGCTCTGGCCCGCAGTTGAGAGCGAGTTTCAACGCGCAGCCGCAGCGCTTTCGCCGGAGCAGTTGCTGAATGCGCGATCTCCCACGGCCGAAGAGGGAGCGCGCGTGCCCGACAATAATCTGCGCCGCCTGCCGGCCGACTGGTCGCTGCCGGCATTGCCGCCTGCCGTGAACTGGACGCCGCTGCAGGATGAAGAGCGCGTCGGCGAGGAAATCGAGTTCTCGTGGGTCGGTGAAACGGCGCGCCACGTCGGCAGCGTGGTGCATCGCTGGCTCCAGCGCATCGCCGAGGATGAGATGAAAGGTTGGGACCGGGCCCGACTGGAAAAGATGGCCAAGGTATTCCGTGATGAACTCGGCATGCGGGGCATTCCGGAGTCGGAAATAGAGCCGGCGACAGCGCGGGTTGTCTCCGCGCTCGGCAATTCGCTCGACGATCCGCGCGGCCGCTGGCTGCTCGGACCACAAAAGGAGGCGCAGAACGAATTCCGAATTACCGCGCTGATCGACGGCGAACGACGCAATCTCGTGATCGACCGCACCTTCATCGATCAGGATGGCAAACGCCGCATCGTGGACTACAAGACCAGCCGCCACGAGGGGGCCGATATCGAAGGATTCCTGGACCAGGAACAGAAACGCTATGCCGCCCAGCTCGACGCCTACGCGACAGCGCTCGGCGGCGCGAGTCGCGGGCTGTACTTTCCGTTGCACGCGGGCTGGCGGGGCTGGTAACGCTTCGATTGCCATTGCTGTCGGGCTGAAGGAGCTGGCGGGCGGCGGACACGGAAAGCGGCAGGCGCGCCGTGTGACTACAATCTGTTAAACTGTGACTACATTAAACGTTCCCGCCGGGAGTCACGCATGGCCCAACCCCTAGTCAGCATCCGCGAGCTGAAAAGCCGCCTCAGTCATTACTTGCGCCTCACCCGCAACGGAGAGTCCGTGATCATCACCGACCATGGCGTGCCGATCGGCCGCATTGTGCCGATGGGTCAGGATCTCGGGGAGCGCCTCGCCGCGATGCGCGAGACCGGACTGGCGCAGTGGAGCGGGCACAAGCTCCGCCGTCGCAAGCCGGTCGCGAAGCTGGTCGGAAGGAAAACCGTCGCGCAACTGCTGGTGGAAGACCGCGAGTGATCGTCTACCTCGACGCCAGTGCCCTGGTGAAGCGGTACATCGCTGAGGTGGGGTCGCAGGAAGTCGAGGCGCTGATCGGCGAGGCGCAGGCAATCGGTACCGCGGTGATCAGCCGCGCCGAGGTGGCCGCAGCGCTTGCCAAGGCGGCGCGCATCGGGCTCGTCACACGCGCGGCCGGGACGAAGGCGCTGCAGGCTTTCAACACCGACTGGGAACACCTCGTCCGGTTGCAGCTCAGCGAGCCGCTCGCAGCGCGCGCCGCGGCGCTGGCGTGGGAGCACGGCCTGCGCGGTTACGATTCGGTGCATCTCGCCTCGGCGCTCGTGTGGAGTGAAACGCTGGGCGAAACCGTCGCAGTGGCGACGTACGACCGCGAGCTGTGGCGCGGCGCGAAGGCGAGCGGTCTTTCCGCGTGGCCGGCGCAAATGCCATGATTCCTCGACGAGTACGAGCGCCTGGAAGAGGCGGGTGGCTTGCACGATCCTGGGCTAATCGAAGACAAGCTCGAGTGGTTGCAATCCGCATCAACGACCAGTGGCGGATTTGCTTCCGCTGGTCGGACGGACACGCATACGACGTCGAGATCGTCGATTACCACTCTTAGGAGACATCATGGCTGCCAAACTGCTCGATCCGATCCCACCGGGCGAGATTCTCTACGAGGACTTCATGAAGCCGCTGGGCGTGAGCATGAACGCACTCGCGCGCGAGATTGCTGTGCCGCCTAATCGCATCAGCGACATCGTCAACGGCAAGCGCTCGATTACCGCCGACACGGCGCTGCGGTTGGGAAAGTATTTCGGGGTATCACCCGAGATCTGGCTCAACCTTCAGGTCGACTACGACCTGCGCGTTGCGAAGCGCACAACCTGGCTGAAGGCGGAGCACCGCGTGCGCGTGCACGCGGCGTAAGCAGCGATTGCCGAATAGTAACTGACACGTTACTATAGACCGTGTCCGAGATCCGAATCGCGGAG
>JANMYN010000306.1:0-1643 GCA_031382195.1 Betaproteobacteria bacterium | reverse complement strand
AGGACACCGCCGACGTCCTCGATGGTCGCGTCGCGCAATTGCTCGAGCGGATCGCGCGTGAGCATGCTGCCGATGCCGTCATGAGTGAACAATTCCAGCAACAGCGCGCCATCGGCATGGCGGCTGATCATGTGCACGCGGGACGCGCCACCCTTGGAGGCCTTGATCGCATGCGGCAAATACAGATTCGCGTCGTCCGAAAGCGACTGTGCTTTGCGCAGCAGTTTCTCCGCGTCGGAGACCGTGAGTTCGCGCAGCAGCCGCCCGCTTTTTGCCTTCAGCCCCGGCTCGTTCATCAGGAACACGAGTTTTTCCGCACCCAGCGCGATGGCGGTTTGCGCGGCGACGTCTTCCAAGGTCACATTGAAAATTTCGCCGGTCGGGGAGTAGCCGAGCGGGGACAGCAGCACCAGCTCGCCATCGTCGAGGCGGATGTTGATTGCATCCGCGTCAACTTTGCGCACTTCGCCGGTGTAGCACATGTCGACCCCATCCACGACCCCGCGTGGCCGCGCGGTGACGAAATTACCCGATGCCACCCGGATGTCGGCATTCGCCATTGGCGAGTTCGGCAGCCCCATCGACAGCAACGCCTCGATCTCCACGCGGACCTGACCGTTCGCCTGCTTCACGCTGGCAAGCGCCTGTTCGTCCGTGACGCGGATTCCCCTGACGTACTGCGTTTTCAGCCCGGCCGAGCGTAGCTGCGCTTCGATCTGCGGCCGCGCGCCGTGCACCAGCACCAGGCGTACGCCGAGGCTGGCAAGCAGATTCAGGTCATGCGTGAGCGCAACGAACGAACCGTCCGCCACGACTTCGCCACCGAAGGCGATGACGAAGGTGCGTCCGCCGAACGCGTGGATATACGGCGCAGCGGCGCGAAACCAGCGTACGAAGTTGGCTTGCTGGGTAGCTTGCATACCGGCTCGCGGACGCGTTACTTCGGCTGCATCCGGATGGCGCCGTCGAGCCGGATCACTTCGCCGTTGAGCATTTCATTCTCGGCGATCTGCCTGACGAGTTGCGCGTATTCGGCGGCACGGCCCAGGCGGGGCGGGAACGGCACCATCCTGCCGAGCGCGTCCTGCACATCCTGCGGCATGCCCATGAGCATCGGCGTTTCGAAGATCCCCGGCGCGATGGTCATGACGCGGATGCCGCTGCGCGACAGATCGCGCGCGATCGGCAGCGTCATGCCGACGATGCCGCCTTTGGATGCCGAGTACGCGGCCTGGCCGATCTGTCCGTCGAAGGCGGCAACCGAAGCAGTATTGACGATCACCCCGCGCTCGCCGGCCGTGTTGGGCTGCAGTTTCGACATCGCGTCCGCGGCCAGCCGGATCATGTTGAAGGTGCCGATCAGATTGATGTTGATGACCTTGGCAAATTTCTCCAGCGAATGCGGACCGTCCTTGCCGACGGTTTTCTCGCCGATGGCGATGCCGGCGCAATTCACCAGCGCCTGCAAACCGCCGAACTCCTTCAGCGCGGCCGCCACCGCCGCTTTGCCGTGGTCTTCACGCGTCACGTCGCACTCGACATAGCGCGCGTGTTTGCCGAGCCTGGCTGCCAGGGCCTCGCCCTGGGCTTTGCTGACGTCGGCGATGATCGCGTTGCCGCCGGCAGCGACCACCATTTCGACG
>JANMYN010000258.1:0-3075 GCA_031382195.1 Betaproteobacteria bacterium | reverse complement strand
CGACCCAGGCCGCGCTCGACGCAACCCACCCAATGTACGAACTGCTGAAATCCATCCAGTCTCCCGCTGATTTGCGCGCGCTCGAGCGCAAGCAACTGCCGGAACTCGCGCGCCAATTGCGCGAATTTCTGATCGAATCGGTCGCCAATACCGGCGGGCATCTTTCCTCGAACCTGGGCACCGTGGAGCTCACGGTGGCGCTGCACTACGTTTTCAAAACGCCGGAGGATCGGCTGGTATGGGACGTGGGTCATCAGACGTACGCACACAAAATTCTGACCGGGCGGCGGGAGCACATGTCCACGTTGCGCCAGTATGGCGGCATCGCCGGTTTCCCGCGCCGCGTGGAGAGCGAATTCGACACCTTCGGCACCGCGCATTCGAGCACGTCGATCAGTGCTGCCCTGGGCATGGCCGTGGCCGCGCGAATGAAGGGGGAAGATCGGCGCGTGGTGGCAATCATCGGCGACGGGGCCATGACCGCCGGCATGGCCTTCGAGGCGCTCAACAATGCCGGCGCAATGGATACCAACCTGCTTGTGGTGTTGAACGATAACGACATGTCGATTTCAGAGAACGTGGGCGCACTGAACAACTATCTCGCCCGATTGATGTCCGGGCGTTTTTACGCGGCGGCAAGAAAAACCAGTGAGAAGGTTCTGGGCGTGATGCCGCCGGTGCTGGAGCTTGCAAAGCGCGCGGAGGAACACGTCAAGGGCATGGTCACCCCGGGCACGCTGTTCGAGGAATTCGGATTCAACTACATCGGGCCGATCGACGGTCACAATCTCGACGCCCTGGTGTCGACGCTGACCAACCTCAGGAAGCTCGATGGCCCGCAGTTCCTGCACGTGGCCACGCGCAAGGGCAAAGGCTATGAACGAGCAGAAGGCGATCCGATTCTCTATCACGGGGTGACGAAGTTCGATCCCGGCGCAGGCATCATTGCAAAGCCGGCAAGCAAGCCGACTTACACCCAGATATTCGGCGATTGGCTGTGCGACATGGCGGCCCTGGATTCGCGGCTGATCGGCATCACACCGGCGATGCGCGAAGGTTCGGGCATGGTGCGCTTTTCGCAGGAATATCCGGATCGGTATTTCGATGTGGGCATTGCCGAGCAACACTCGCTGACCTTTGCGGCCGGACTGGCCTGCGAAGGGGTGAAACCGGTCGTCGCAATCTACTCGACTTTTTTGCAGCGCGCTTATGACCAGCTCATTCACGACATCTGCATCCAGAACCTGCCGGTGTTGTTCGGCATCGATCGCGCCGGCCTGGTGGGGGCGGACGGTCCGACGCATGCGGGCAGCTTCGATCTGACTTACCTGCGCTGCCTGCCGAACCTGGTGGTCATGGCACCGGCGGACGAGAACGAGTGCCGGCAAATGCTCTACACCGGATTTCAGATCAACACGCCGGCCGCGGTGCGTTACCCGCGCGGCAGCGGACCGGGCGTGGAGATCCAGAAGGTCATGGCCGCAATGCCTGTGGGAAAAGGCGAAATACGGCGCCGCGGCAGCAAAGTGGCGATTCTGTCGTTTGGCGCGCTGCTCAAACCCTGCCTGGAGGCCGGTGAAAGGTTGGGCGCGACGGTGGCCAACATGCGCTTCGTCAAACCGATGGACGAAGAACTGATACGGGAACTTGCCCGCGAGCACGAGCATTTGATAACGGTGGAAGAAAACACCATTCTCGGCGGTGCCGGAAGTGGCGTCCTGGAGATAATGGAGAAACTGGGCTTGCAAAGGCCGACTCTGCAACTTGGATTGCCGGATCGATTCGTCGATCACGGCGATCCGGCCCGACTGCTGAAGGACTGCGGACTGGACGCCGAAGGGATTCACCAATCCATTGCCCGATTTATAGCTGAGTAGTTTACTCGGGTATTGGCGGCGTCTATAATCTCCCCCACTTATCTCGCTCTAGTGGAGCACCTCAATGAATTCCCCGGATAGCTTCGCGATTCCAGACGTGCAGGGCTCGGCGGACACCCGCCGCCTCGCGATCGACAAGGTCGGCATCAAGGCCATCCGCCATCCGGTCCGCGTGGCGGACCGCGACGGTGGTGTCCAGCACACCATCGCGACTTTCAACATGTATGTAGGCCTGCCGCACAAATTCAAAGGCACCCACATGTCGCGGTTCGTCGAGATTCTGAATGCTCATGAACGCGAAATATCCGTCGAGTCCTTCGAGGTGATGTTGCGCGATATGGTCAAGCGGCTGGAAGCCGAATTCGGCCACATCGAGATGACATTTCCGTACTTCATCAACAAGGCGGCTCCGGTTTCCGGCGTGAAGAGCCTGATGGATTACGAGGTCACGTTTGTCGGCGAAGTGTCGCGCGAAGGCTATGCGTTCACCATGAAAGTCGTGGTGCCGGTGACCAGCCTGTGTCCGTGTTCGAAGAAGATTTCCGAATATGGCGCGCACAACCAGCGCTCACATGTGACGATCACAGCGCGCACGAACTCCCATATCTGGATCGAGGAACTGGCGCATATTGCCGAGCAGGAAGCTTCTTGTGAACTTTACGGTTTGCTGAAGCGCCCGGACGAGAAATACGTGACCGAACGCGCTTACGATAATCCCAAGTTCGTCGAAGACCTGGTGCGCGATGTCGCGACTGCGCTGAACCGGGACAGTCGGATCGATGGCTATGTGGTGGAATCAGAAAACTTCGAATCAATCCATAATCACTCAGCCTACGCGCTGATCGAAAAGAATTCCAAGGCAAGTTAATCGCGGGTTCTTGCTCAAACTACAGGGGCCGCCATGCGGCCCTTTTTCATTGCTCATTCCGGTATCAGGACGATGAGCGGCTTCGGTACCAGTCGAGCGTCAACCGTATTGATTCGTCCAGCGGAGTCGGTTGCGCGCCGAACGTCGATTCGAAACGATGCGAATCCATGACGAAATCGCGTTCGAACTGGTAGAGCATTTCGCGAAGTTCGCGGACGTTTTCGTCGAACCGCCCCAGCAAAGCGATCGCGAAACTCGGGGCTGTGCTCAGCTTCGTGCGCTTTCCAAGCTCGCTGTAAACCTTTTCTACAAAGCGGCGCGTGGTAGTCG
>JANMYN010000253.1:0-6282 GCA_031382195.1 Betaproteobacteria bacterium | reverse complement strand
GATCAGCGTGTTGAATACGACCGCGCCAAGCAGTCCCAGCAGCGTAAGTGTCAGCCAGTTGGCAAGCAGCACATGGCGCTTGCGCATGAGCTCCGGGGCGGCGAACGGCAGCAGGATCAGTAGCGCAATAGCCCAGCGCCAAAACCCCATCGCGATCGGCGGAATGTCGTTGCGCATCGCCCGCCCCACCACCCAGTTCGCGGCCCAGAACAGGGAAGTCAGCGTCAGCAGCAGATATGGGGATGGCGATCGGAACCAGCGTAAGGCGGTGTCTTGTTGTTGTGAGTTCATTTAAATACAGGACTCAGGACTCAGAAAGTTCAAAAGCAATAAAGCGCTGTTCCTCGCTTTTACCCTTAGTCCTGAGTCCTACGTCCCGAGTCCTGTTTTTTAGTTCAACCTCGCCACTTCCCTGCGCAAATCCATGATGCGCCGGCGGATGCCGTCGGCGTCTTCGCAGGACGGCGCATGCGTCAGGTACGTCTCAAAATCCGCAAGCGCCGCGCGCGGGCACTCGAGTTCCTGGTAGATCATGCCGCGGTCGCGCAGTTCCTCCGTCTGATCCGGCATGGTCGCGATGATCCAGTTCATTATCGGCAGTGCCTTGTCGAGATTGTGTTCGCGCAAATAGATCGCCTTCAGATTGCGCAGCAGCCGCACGATGATTTCCTTGTTGGTCGCCGAAATCAACAGCTCGGCGACAATAGCGCGCGATACTTCCCCGCCGCGTACATCGCGCAGGCGTTTCTGCAAATCCTGAAGGTCAAGCGAGACCCCGCCCGAATACGGGTCGAGCACAACGGCACCCTCGGGCACCGCGCACTTGACCAGGAAATGCCCCGGAAAACTCACGCCCTGCAGCGGTAATCCGATCTTGCGGCCCAGCTCAAGGTAAATCACCGAAAGGGTAATCGGAATGCCGGTGCGACGCTCCAGTACCTCGTTCAGGAAACTGTTGCGTGGGTCGTAATAGTCCTCGGAATTGGGTCCGAAGCCGAGATCGCCGAACAAAAACTGGTTCAGGGCGCTAATGCGATCGGGGATGCTTTCATCTTCTGCGATGCGCAACCTGAGGTTGTAAGCCAGTTCTTCGATACGCGAGAGGTACGCAGCGACGTTCAGGTCCGGGTAGCCGTGGCCGGCAATCAGCAGTGCAGCTTCGGCGAGACTGATGTCTTCGTCCGGGCCGGACACAATCTGGCGCAGACGTTCCGACATTATTTCCGGGGAGCGGGATGGTGTCGCCGACGATGGCGTCGCAGCCAAAGCCGGCTCCTCAGGCGTCCTGCTTTTCCGCAGGGGCCGGGGGCAGGAACAGCGCGGCGATTTCCTTTTTGCGGCCGCGTGCGGGTGTTGGCGATTTTGCGGATTGCGTCACTTCGCCAGACGGGACGTAAGGCTTGGAAAACAGCGGATCGCCCGGCGGCGCGGCGCTGCGGGAGGGCGGCGAGCGATGCTCGTCGCGATGAAATTCCTTGCGACGGCCTTCCGGGCGGCGCGAACCATCGCGCATCGCCGGCGCGCGCTCGCGCGCGAAATGTTCGGGCTCCTGCACCGGCAGCTTGATCTTCAGCAGTCTTTCGATTGCAGCAAGGTCATCCTTCTCTTCGTCGGACATCAGCGAGATGGCCTCGCCGGTCAAGCCGGCGCGGCCGGTGCGACCGACGCGGTGGACGTAATCCTCGGGCGAGCCTGGAAGATCGAAGTTGACGACGAAGGGCAGCTGCTCGATGTCGAGGCCGCGCGCCGCAATATCGGTCGCCACCAGAACCTTGGTCTTGCCTTCCTTGAACTCGGCGAGTGCCAGCATGCGCTCGCCCTGGGTGCGATCGCTGTGTATGGCGGCGGCGCCGACGCCGTCCTTGTCCAACTTATAAGCGAGGCGGTTGGCGCCGATCTTGGTGTTGCAGAACACCAGCACCTGGCGCATGTCGCGGGATTTGATCAGGTGCGCGAGCAAGTCGCGCTTCGCGGTGGCCTCGACTTTGTAAACCAGATGGGTCACCGTCTCGATGACTGAATTGCGGCGCGCGACTTCGACGCTGACCGGATCGGTCAGGAACTGTTTCGCAAGCACGCGGATATCGTCGGAATAAGTTGCGGAAAACAGCAGGCTCTGGCGCTTGGCCGGCAACACCGACAGGATGCGCTTGATGTCCGGCAGGAAGCCCATGTCGAGCATGCGGTCGGCTTCGTCGAGCACGAGGAACTGAACCTGCGAGAGATTCACGGTTTTCTGTTGCAGATGATCGAGCAGGCGCCCCGGCGTAGCGACCAGGATTTCGACCCCGGCGCGCAACTCCGCTATCTGCGGATCGATATGGACACCGCCGTACACCACCGCGGAACGCAGTGCGATGTACTTGCCGTAGGTTTTAACGCTGTCCTGCACCTGCGCGGCGAGTTCACGCGTGGGCGTCAGGATCAGCGCGCGTATCTGATGGCGCGCGGGCGAAACGCTGGTGTTGGCGAATTCCTTCAGCCGATGGAGCATCGGCAGCGTGAAACCGGCCGTCTTGCCGGTGCCAGTCTGCGCCGCAGCCATGACATCCTGGCCTTGAAGAATGGGAGGAATCGCCTTGGCCTGGATAGGCGTTGGATCGGTGTAACCCTGATCGGCGATTGCGCGCAATAACTCCGGGGCGAGCCCCAGATCGGAAAACATCATTAACTATCGACTCCTGCGCCACCACTACGGCGGCGCCGTTAAACCCAGTGCCGGCGAATGCCGCACTTGAATTGACCGCGGATGCTACAGCATAACTAGCGAATCCGAAAGGAAAATCAAGGGCCAAAAGGGCCGTGACGGCGTGACGGGGAAAACCCGTGCTGGGCGCTGAGAGGAAGACAAATCCGGCCGTGCCTGAATCCTTCCAGCGACTACTTCACCGTTACGCCGCTACGCGAAGGGCACGAAATAAATGGCTTTTGCGCGTTTCGGGATTAACGAAGGTTCGGCAAGCCCCTTCTCAGCACACAGCACTCAGTCCCCAGCACTGCTTTTCTCGTCCCCGCCTTCATCATCCACCCACTCGTTCACAACGCGATAGCCGACGGCAAGCAAAGTGGGGCCGAGGAAGACGCCGATGAACCCGAATGCGAACACACCACCGAGCACGCCCAGCAGCACCAGCATGAAAGGCAGATGACTGCCGCGGCTGATGATCATCGGCTTCAGGATATTGTCGACCGTGCTGACGACGAGCAGTCCCCACAAACCCATGAATAGAGCCCAACCCGGGGAGCCTTGCACGAATAGCCAGACGGTGGCGGGAATCCATATAAGCGGCGGGCCGACCGGCACCACCGAGAGGAAGAAAGTCGCCAGCCCAAGCAACGACGCGCCCGGTACACCGGCAATGAGAAAGCCGATGCCGGCCACCACGCCCTGAGCGAGTGCGGTGCCGAGAATACCGTACACCACGCTGACGACAGTGCTGCCGCCAACGTTGAGCAAATGACGGCCGCGCGCGCCACCGATCCGGCCGGTGATGCGCGCGATCTTGTCCGCGGCAGCCTCGCCACCGCGGTACAGAAAGAAAGCGACCAGCACGGCCAACCCAAGCTGCAGCAAACCAGAGAACAATATGCCCCCGCCGGTTACCAGCACCGACTTGGCGGGAGAAATCAGCCCTTTCAAGTCATCGAGCAGCTGGCCGCTGTCATGCGACATATTTTTCCAGTAGTTGGCGAGCTTTTCGCCAACGAGCGGCAGTCTGTCGATCCAGGCCGGCAGCGCAGGCGGCCCGTTCTCGAATGCCTTGCGCACTGCGTCGACAAGTTCGGTCGCACTATCGGCGAGTCGGAAGGCGACAATCACAAAAGGCGCAAGCAGTATCAGGCACGCCGCCAGGGTCATCAATGCAGCCGCCAGATTCCTGCGGCCGCCGACGGCTTTCCTCAGGCGGACGTACAGCGGCCAGGTTGAATATGTCAGGATCACCGCCATCAGCAAGGCCGTCACGAACGGCATCAACACCACCAGGCAGCCGAATCCGAGAACGGCGAGCGTGCCGCTGCCGAGCAATCTGTCGATGCGATTGTTCCTGGTCATTGCTGCAATGGAAATCCGGGATGCATGTCCTTATCAAGCCACATCAGGTATCCAGCGTCAATCGGCGCGCAACCAGTCACGCGCCGGCCTCTTTGCGCATGGCTTCGAGCTTTTCCCAACGGGTGAGGCAGGCGCTCAGTTCCTCTTCGATGGCGGCATAGCGTTTCTGCACCTGCCTGATCTCGTCGGGCGCCACGCTGTAGAGCGCCGGATCCGCAAGCCGCGCAGCGATCTGCGCCTGCTCGGCTTCCAGCGCCTGAATGCGCGCCGGCATCGCATCGAGTTCGCGAGCCTGATTGAAACCAAGCTTGCGTGGGCGCGATGCCGCGGCACGCTCGCGCGAAGGCACCGCCTTCGCGCCTTCCTCAGCCGGTCGCGCTGCGCGCTCGTCACTAATGCGTTTCCAGTCGGTGTAACCACCCGGGTTGCGCGTCCAGCGGCCGTTGCCTTCCGGAGCAATCGTATCGGTGACGACGTTATCGAGAAAAGCGCGGTCGTGGCTGACCAGCAGCACCGTGCCCGGGTAATCTTGCAGCAGGGTTTCCAGCAGTTCCAGCGTGTCGATGTCGAGATCGTTGGTCGGTTCGTCGAGCACCAGCAGGTTGGCCGGCTGGCTGAACAATCTGGCAAGCAGCAAGCGGTTGCGTTCCCCGCCCGACAGCGATTTCACCAGCGCACGCGCGCGCTCCGGCGGAAACAGGAAATCCGCGAGATAAGTCATGATGTGCTTGCGGGCGCCGTCGATCTCGACATAGTCCGAGCCGGGCGCGATTGTTTGCGAGACCGTGGTCTCTTCATCCAGGCGTGTGCGGAACTGATCGTAGTAAGCTACTGCCAGCCGGGTGCCGCGGCGGATGCTGCCCGCGTCCGGCGGCATCTCGCCCAGGATAAGTTTGATCAGGGTCGACTTGCCGGCGCCGTTCGCCCCGATCAGGCCGATCTTGTCGCCACGCAGGATGCGGCAGGAAAAATCTTTGACAACCTGCCGGCCACCGAGGCGTTTGTCGACGTGTTCGAGTTCCGCGACCAACTGTCCCGAGCGGTCGCCCTCCGCCACCGAAATCGAAACCTGGCCGAGACGCTCACGCCGCACCGAGCGCTCCAGCCGCAAGCGTTCGAGGCGGCGCACGCGGCCTTCGTTGCGGGTGCGGCGCGCTTCAATGCCCTTGCGGATCCAGACCTCTTCCTGCGCAAGCAGTTTGTCGAACTTCTGATTGTTCACCGCTTCGACCGCAAGTTGGTCGGCCTTGCGCAGCTCGTAGGCCGCGAAGCTGCCCGGGTACAGGCCGAGCCTGCCGCGATCGAGTTCGGCAATGCCGGTGACGGCGCGGTCGAGAAATGCGCGGTCGTGGGTAACGACGAACACCGCGCCGGGAAATTCCGCCACCATGTTTTCGAGCCAGACGATCGAATCGACGTCGAGATGGTTGGTCGGCTCATCGAGCACCAGCATCTGCGGATCGCCCGCCAATGCACGCGCCAGCGCCACGCGCTTGCGCATACCGCCGGACAGGGTATCGATGCGCGCATGCTGCGCGAGGCCCAGGCGCGACAGCACGGATTCGACGCGGTGCTCGATCTGCCAGCCGTTGTGCCGTTCGAGCAGTTCCTGCGCGGTCTGCATCTGCTCCAGTGCGCGAGTGTCATCCTGGCCTAGCTCCAGTGCGTGCACGGCCGCATGGTAATCGGCCAGAACACGCGATAGCTCGCCAAGTCCGGCGACGGTCGCTTCGAAAACCGACTGTTGCCCATCGAGTTCCGGTTCCTGCGCAACGACGCCGATGCGCAAGCCCGGCTGCCGCCACACGCGTCCATCGTCTGGCAGCGCCGTGCCGGCCAGCAGTTTGAGCAGGCTGGATTTGCCTGCGCCATTGCGTCCGATCAGCCCGATACGGCTGCCCGGCTCCACCACCAGATCGACGTGATCGAGCAAGGGCACATGGCCGTAGGCGAGCGAAACATTTTCGAAAGTGGCAAGCGGCATCTAAAAAAAGAAGAGGAAAGCTAAAAGGTGAAAGGTAAAAGAGGAAAGGTAAAAGGTTAGAGCGAGACGCTTGCGCCGTTGAACTTTCTTTCACCTTTCAACTTTTCCCTTTTACCTCTTCTCTTCGATCCGGTCTCCCGGCGATGCGGGAGAGAGGCGGCATCTTAACCGAGAACGGCCGTCACGGCCTTTCTCGGTTAAAATCCACACGTCGCCCCGGTAGCTCAGTGGATAGAGCAACCCC
>JANMYN010000237.1:0-5146 GCA_031382195.1 Betaproteobacteria bacterium | reverse complement strand
CACAATACTTGCGGCCGGCGAATGCCCAGTGTTGTCCGTCCATTGTACGAGTTAAGGCAGCGCAATTTCATGACAGTTTGCAACAGGAAAATTGACTTTCCCTGATGGATCAATTCGCCAAAGAAACCCTTCCGATCAGCCTTGAAGAGGAGATGCGCCGCTCCTACCTCGATTACGCGATGAGCGTGATCGTTGGCCGCGCGCTCCCCGATGTGCGCGACGGCCTGAAACCGGTACACCGCCGCATCCTGTTCGCCATGCACGAGGCCAACAATGTCTGGAACCGCCCTTACGTAAAGTGCGCACGCGTGGTCGGCGATGTCCTCGGCAAATACCATCCGCATGGCGATTCGGCGACCTACGAAGCCCTGGTCCGTATGGCCCAGGATTTCTCCATGCGTTATGTGCTCATCGACGGGCAAGGCAATTTCGGCTCGGTCGACGGCGATTCCGCAGCCGCCTACCGTTATACCGAGTGCCGGCTGGAAAAGATCGCGGCCGAGCTGCTTGCCGATATCGACAAGGAAACCGTCGATTTCGTCCCCAATTATGACGGCAAAGAGCAGGAGCCGAGCGTCCTGCCGACGCGGATTCCGAATCTGCTGATTAATGGTTCTTCCGGAATCGCCGTGGGCATGGCAACAAACGTGCCGCCGCACAATCTCAGCGATATCGTCAATACCTGCCTGGCCATCCTCGAGCGGCCCGACATCAGCCTGGACGAACTGATCGATCTCGTTCCGGGTCCGGACTTTCCGACGCGCGGAATCATCTACGGCACTGCCGGGGTCAGGGAGGGCTACCGCACTGGGCGCGGGCGTATCGTCATCCGTGCCCGTACCCATGTGGAAGAGCTGGAGAAGGGCAACCGCCAGGCCATCGTGATCGACGAGTTGCCCTACCAGGTTAACAAGTCGTCGCTGCTGATGAAGATCGGCGAGCTGGTTCGTGAAAAGCGGCTCGATGGCCTGTCCGAAATTCGAGACGAATCCGACAAGTCCGGCATGCGCGTCGTGCTCGAACTCAAGCGGGGCGAGGTAGCTGAAGTCATCCTGAACAATCTGTTCAAAGAAACGCAGATGCAGGACACCTTCGGAATGAATATGGTGGCGCTGGTCGAAAACCAGCCCCGGCTGCTCAATCTCAAGGAAATACTTGACGCTTTCCTGCGCCATCGGCGCGAGGTTATCACCCGCCGGACTGTCTTTGAACTCAGAAAGGCGCGCGATCGGGGCCACGTGCTCGAAGGCCTCGCAGTCGCGCTGTCCAATGTCGACGAGATCATCGCGCTGATCAAGGCGGCAGCCGCTCCCGTCGAGGCCAAGCGGGAACTGATGTCGCGGACCTGGCATTCGCAACTCGTTGAGTCCATGTTGGCACGCGCCGATGTCGGGCAGGCGCGGCCGGAGGGTATGTCTCCGGATTATGGATTGCAGGCCGACGGATACCGGCTGTCCGAAGTGCAGGCGCAGCGCATCCTCGAGATGCAACTGCAGCGGCTAACCGGTCTGGAACAGGAAAAGATCGTCAATGAATACCGGGAAGTAATGGACACCATTGCCGACCTGCTCGACATCCTGGCGAGGCCGGAGCGCATTACCAAAATCATTGCCGAGGAACTGACCGAGACCAGGGACGAGTTCGGTGACGAACGTCGCAGCGAGATCATAGCCAATGCCGAAGACCTCAGCATGGAGGATTTGATCGCTCCGGAGGACGTCGTGGTCACGCTGTCCCACAGCGGTTACGTCAAGGCGCAGCCGCTCGCCGATTACCGGGCTCAGAAGCGGGGCGGGCGCGGCAAACAGGCGACGGCGACCAAGGAAGACGATTTTATCGACAACCTGTTCATCGCCAATACGCACGACTACGTGTTGTGTTTCTCCAGCCGCGGGCAGTTGTACTGGATCAAGGTCTATAACGTGCCCCAGGGAGGCCGGGCGAGCCGCGGCAAGCCGATTGTCAATCTCCTGCCGTTGACCGACGGAGAAAAGATCACGGCGATCCTGCCGGTGCGCGAGTTCGACGAGAACAAGTATGTTTTCATGGCCACGGCCAACGGTACCGTCAAGAAGACGCGGCTATCCGATTTCTCCCGGCCGCGGCCGTCCGGCATCATCGCGGTGGATCTCGACGAGGGCGACTATCTGATTGGTGTCGCGCTGACCGAAGGCCGGCACGACATCATGTTGTTCTCGGATGAAGGCAAGGCCGTTCGCTTCGACGAGCAGGACGTGCGTCCGATGGGGCGCGTTTCGCGAGGGGTGCGCGGGATGAGATTGCCGGTTGGCCAGAAGGTCATATCACTGCTGGTGGCCGAAACCGAATCCATCTCGGTCCTGGCCGCCACGGAAAACGGCTTCGGCAAGCGCACTCCGATCACCGAATACACCCGCCACGGTCGCGGTACCCAGGGCATGATCGCCATCCAGACCAGCGCGCGTAACGGTAATGTCGTAGCGGCTACGCTGGTCGAGGATAAAGACGGGATCATGCTGATCACGACCGGAGGGGTGCTGATTCGTACTCGAGTCGCAGAAATCCGGCAGATGAGCCGTGTCACGCAGGGGGTCACCCTGATCAATCTCGGGCCGGATGAAAAACTGGCCGGATTGCAGAAAATCGTGGACAGCGAAGATGTTGGCGAAGGTTTGGAGACGGGTATCGAGGAAGATCCTGCCGAAGACAACGGAAGCGAGGACGAGCCAGGACAGCTAAATCACGATGGTCACGACGAACAGTCCTGAGCGGAAGTGCCAGGTCCGGACAATCATTTCAAGAAAGCGGAGTAGTGAAAGTGGGAAGAGTATTTAACTTCAGCGCAGGGCCCGCGGTGCTGCCCCAGCAAGTTCTTGAAAAGGCGCGCGATGAAATGCTGGATTGGCACGGTTCCGGCATGTCGGTCATGGAGATGAGCCACCGCGGCAAGGAATTCATCGAAATTCATGCACAGGCAGAAGCCGGTCTGCGCGAACTGCTGGCGATCCCGCGTAACTACAAAGTGCTCTTTCTGCAAGGCGGGGCGATCGCGGAGAACGCAATCGTGCCAATGAACCTTCTACGCGGCCGCAACGTTGCCGACTACGTCAACACCGGCGAATGGTCGAAGAAATCGATCAAGGAGGCGAAGAAGTATTGCATTGTGAACATCGCGGCCTCCAGCGAGGATCGAAGTTTTTCCTATGTCCCGCCGCGCGAAACCTGGCGACTGAGCAAGGAGGCCGGATACGTTCACATATGCTCCAACGAAACCATCGGTGGCGTGGAATATCACTGGGTTCCGGACGTAGGCGACATTGCGCTGGTAGCCGATATGTCCTCGCACATCCTGTCTCGTCCGGTCGATGTTTCCAGATATGGATTGATCTACGCGGGAGCGCAAAAGAATATCGGTCCGGCCGGTCTGACGATCGTCATCGTGCGCGACGACTTGATCGGACAGGCCTTGCCGATAACGCCGTCGGCCTTTGATTACAAGCAACAGGCCGATAGCGATTCCATGCTCAATACGCCGCCCACTTACGCTGTTTACATCGCGGGTTTGGTGTTCGACTGGCTCAAGCAGCAGGGCGGCCTCTCAGAAATCGAGAAACGCAATATCGCAAAGGCCGGGTTGCTTTACGACTATTTGGATCAAAGCGGTTTATTCGCAAGTCCCGTCGAAAAGCGCGATCGCTCACGCATGAATGTGCCGTTCAAACTCGGGGACGTATCGCTCGACGATACATTTCTGAAGGGCGCCCAGCAGCGCGGCATGCTGCAGCTCAAGGGCCATCGTTCCGTCGGCGGCATGCGTGCGTCGATCTACAACGCGATGCCGGTCGATGGCGTGAAGGCATTGGTCGGATATCTGCAGGAATTCGAGAAGAGTCATGGCTGAGCCGGTACGCATTCTCACGCTGAATTCCATTTCATCGACTGGCCTTCGGCGCTTGCCCTCGGAGCGCTATTCGGTTGGTGCACAGGTCGATGCGCCGCATGCAATCCTGGTACGTTCCCACGACATGAATGCCCTACCTATCGCGGCATCGGTGCGTGCCATCGGCAGGGCGGGTGCCGGTACCAATAACATTCCGGTGGCAGAAATGAGCAAACGCGGTGTCCCGGTATTTAACGCACCGGGCGCAAATGCGAACGCGGTCAAGGAACTGGTACTCGCCGGCATGCTAATCGCCGCGCGCAACCTTGTTCCCGCAATTCGTTTCGCCGACGGATTGTCCGGCACCGACGAAGAGATCGACCGTAAAGTCGAGGATGGCAAGAAGCATTTCGCCGGCGTGGAGCTTCCGCGACACGTGCTCGGCATCATCGGTCTAGGAAAAATCGGCAGTCTGGTCGCCGATGCCGCGATCAAGCTGGGCATGGACGTCTGCGGTTACGACCCCGAGATAACAGTTGACGCCGCATGGAGCCTACCCTCCCAGGTCCGAAAGGCGCACAGCATCGAAGAAGTGCTCCGGAACAGCGATTTCGTGACGCTCCATGTTCCCCTGCTCGATGCAACGCGCAACCTTATCGATGCAAAGCGCATCGGCTTGATGAAACATCGTGCTGTGCTGCTCAACTTCTCGCGGGAAGGCATTGTGGACGGCGTCGCAGTGCTCGATGCCCTGAATGCAAAGAAGCTCAAGGCTTACGTCTGCGATTTTCCCGGCAGCCGTTTCATGGGTCACCCGGCCGTGGTGGCCACGCCGCATTTGGGGGCTTCGACGCTAGAGGCCGAGGAAAACTGCGCGATCATGGTGGTCGATCAGGTGCGCGACTATCTGGAAAACGGCAATATCCGCAATGCGGTGAATTTTCCGGACGTTGTAATGCCAAGGGAATCGCCTTACCGGCTTGGCATAGCCAACGCCAATGTGCCGAATATGGTCGGACAGATCTCGACGGCGGTGGCGCAGGCTGGATTAAATATTCACAACATGCTGAACAAGTCCAGAAGAGATATGGCCTATACACTGGTCGACGTAGACAGCGCGGTGCCGCGCCAGGTGATTGACAGGATTGCGGCGATCGCAGGTGTTCTGGCGGTCCAATATCTTCCTGCAACATCGTAGCCCATGCCGGACAACCTCAAACAGCTGCGCGAGCGTATCGACGCCCTGGATCTCGAGATCCTCAGGTTGGTAAGCGAGCGTGCATCGGC